>JBATMK010000255.1:0-15127 GCA_049289815.1 Flavobacteriales bacterium | reverse complement strand
CCCCGGACGAACCCGGTGATGATCAACGCCAACGCGCGAACGTACCACGCCCCGGCGGCGGCGGGTTCCCAAACATCGGTGGCGGCGGTGGTGGTGGCCTCATCGGCGCGCTGTTGCCCATGCTTTTCAAGAACCCAAAACTGCTGTTGATCGCCGCTGTGATCCTGGGCGCCGTCTACTTCATGGGCGGTTTCGATGGCTGCGGTGGCGCATTGCCCGGTGACCAAGGCGGCGGTGGCGGACTCTCTGATATCGTTTCCGGCGTCTTCAACAAAGGGGCAACGCTCGATCCCGCCGAGTACGACAAGGCCGAGGTCTTCGAACCGCTGGCCGACAACGTGAAGAACCCACTACCGGAGCGCGTGAGCCTCGACAAGTTCGCGCCGCCTCGCTTGAACCAGGGGCAACAGGGCAGTTGTGTGGCATGGGCCAGCGCGTATGCCGCGCGATCCATCGTCAACAACCAGGCGACCGGGGCCGCGCCCACCCAGCAAACGGCCTTCAGCCCGAGCTTCACCTACAACAGCATCAAGATCGAGAACAGCGGCTGCCAGGGCAGCTACATCCTGCGCGCCATGGACGATATGCTGAAGCGCGGCGCAGCACCGTTCAGCGCGTTCGCATACAACGACCAGGATTGCAACCGCGATCCGGGTGCACAGGCGGAGCAGATCGCGCAGCGGTACAAGATCAAGGGCTACCAACGCCTGAGCAAAAGCGACGATCCCGAGAGCCCCGTGGACATGGTGGCCATGAAGCAATACCTCTCGCAGGGGTCGCCCGTGGTGATCGGCATGATGGTGGGCGGAACGTTCATGCAGGAAATGGCCGGTCAGGATGTGTGGCTGCCGACACAGGACGATACACGGATGGCCGGCTTCGGTGGGCACGCGATGTGCGTGATCGGCTACGACGATTACAAGTTGGGAGCCAACAACGGCGGCGCCTTCCAGATCATGAACAGTTGGGGGACCGAATGGGGCAGGAACGGCTTGGCTTGGGTTCCTTACGATGCGTTCAACTACTTCGCAAAGGAGGCTTATGCGGTTTACCCGATGGGTGAAAGCGCCGGGGAAAAACCGGCGAGCTTCGATATCCGTTTCGGTTTGGCCGTGGTTGACGCCAAGGGTAAGGCGACCGGCGAGAACATCGCATTGAAGCACACGGGTGGCCGCACCTTCCGCACCGAACGCCCCATTGCCAAAGGCACGCGCTTCAAGGTTGAAGTGACCAACAACCTGGAATGCTACACCTACATCTTCGGGCAGGAAGTGGACGGCAGCACCTACACCCTCTTCCCTTACACGCCCAAGCATTCACCCTACTGCGGCGTCACCGGCACGCGCGTGTTCCCGAAGGACAACAGCCTTACGGCGGATGATGTAGGCAACATGGACGTGATGGCCATCCTGGTTGCGAACCAGGCCTTCGATTATCCTCGGATCAACGAGAACATGAAGGCCAACGCAGCCACGGGGTTGAACGCCAAGCTGGAAGCTGTGCTTGGTGGCGAACTCACCGCTACCGATGGTGTTCAATACTCACAGGGCAACACCTTCGGGGCAACGGCACCTTCAACCGCCAACGCATTGGCGATCGTGATCGAAGTGGTGAAGAAGTAGAACGGCGCACGGACCGATACCCCTGACCGGTCAAGGGGCTTTGCCTGTTTGCAGGTCAGGTTGCCCCGAATACCTTTCGGACACCAACCAAAACCAATGCGCATGAAAAACCACTTCCTGTTGACGCTGCCCGCCATCGCGGGCTTGGTTTCCTGCACCGCTCCATCGAACCCCGAAGCCGACAAGATGATGGCGGATCACATGGCCATGATGAAGGCCGATAGCACCGCCAAGGCCAATGAAACCGTGTGTATGGATTGCTTCAAGAAAGTCTACGCCATGTTCGAGACCGGCAATTCCGACGGGATCGAAACATGCGTAGCGGACAACATGGTAGAGCACACCCCTGCACCAGGTTTGACCACCACGGGGATCCAAGGCCTGAAGGACGTCATCGCCATGAACCACGTTGCATTCCCGGACATGAAAATGACCGTTCTTTCATCTGCAGTTGTGGGTGACATGGGCTATGTGCATTTCAACCAGAAAGGCACCAATACAGGAGCCATGGGCCCAGGCATGCCGGCCACAGGCAAGGCGATCGACATCAACGGTGTTGATGTGGTGCGCTTCGAGAACAACAAGGCCGTGGAACATTGGGGCTATTGGGAGAACGAGAAGATGATGCAGCAGTTGGGCTTGATGCCCCCACCGGGCGGCGAGGCGAAGAAGTAACACGCACCGACCGATCACGAACGGCGGGGTGGAACGAGGTTCCGCCCCGCTGTTCGCTTTGTTGACCGCACCCGTGCACCACTGACCGGTAAAGAAGACGCGCTCCCTTGTGGGGTGCACCAACCGGATCCGCATCGCCCCGCTCCTACTTTCGCGCACTTCCAAAATGCGTGCACTCATCCTGAAGGAGGTCCGTGGTTTTGCCGCTTCGTTGATCGGCGCCATCACCATCACCGTCTTCCTCCTGCTCACGGGGTTGTTCCTGTGGGTGTTCCCGCAGAACATCCTGGAGATGGGATATGCCGACCTCGCGCCGCTCTTCACCATCGCACCGTGGGTGTTCCTCTTCCTGTTGCCAGCGGTCACCATGCGCAGCTTCAGCGAAGAGCGGCGCACGGGTACCATTGAATTGCTGCTGACCAAACCGCTTACCGAGATGCAGGTGGTGCTGGGCAAATACGCTGCGGCCGTGGCACTGCTGGTTCTGGCCCTGGTGCCGACACTGGTCTACTACATGAGCATCGGTGAACTGGCCATGCCCAAGGGCAACGTGGACAGCGGCGCAACATGGGGCAGCTACATCGGCCTTTTGATGCTGGGCGGTTGTTTCGCTGCGATCGGCCTGTTCGCCAGCGCGATCACCGAGAACCAGATCGTGGCCTTCCTCACCGCCGTGTTCCTCAGTTTCTTCCTTTTCACGGGCTTCGACTTCATTGCCAGTTACGAAGCCTTCGGGGCATTGGAGGGCCCGCTGAAGGCCCTGGGCATCCAGGATCATTACCGCAGCATCAGCCGTGGGGTAGTGGACCTGCGCGATATGCTCTACTTCATCGGGGTGATAGTGATCTTCCTGCTGTTCACGCGCACCGCCTTGCAAAGCCGCACATGGTGAAGTCCGCGATGAGCACCGGACCAAAGGAGACAGCTGCCGCTCCACGTACGAGCAATCGCGGACGCGACCTGTTGGCCCTTGTCCTGGGTATCGCAATAGTGGTGCTGCTCAACGTGACGGCCTCGTTCGTGAACTGGCGCGCGGATCTCACCAGTGAAGGCCGGTACACATTGACGGATGAGACCAAGGCCTTGATGGATTCCTTGCCGGACAAAGTGTTCCTGAAGGTGTACCTGGCCGGCGACCTGCCTGCCGATCTGCAGCACCTGAGCAACGCCACGCGCGAGCTGCTCGACGAGTTACGCGAACTCAGCGATGGCAAGCTCGATTATGAGTTCACCGACCCCAGCGCAAGTCCCGATGAGAAGACGCGCAACGAGGTCTACGGCGACCTGAGCAAGCAGGGTTTGACGTACAGCAGCCTGCACATCGAGGAGAAGGGCGGCCGAAGTGAGCGCATCATCTTCCCCGGGGCATTGCTCACCTATCGCAACAAGACCGTCCCGGTTCAACTGCTGAAGACGCAATACAGTGTGGCCGACCCGGAGATGGTGAACCGTTCAGTGAACAATCTGGAATACGAAATGGCCAGCGCGGTGCGACAGGCCACCAGCACCTTCAAACCGCGCATCGCTTTTTTGGAAGGGCACGGGGAACTGGATGAACTGCAGGTGAAGGATGTGAGCAACGCGCTCAGCGAACTCTACGATATCGGTGTGGCGCGTGTGCGCATCGACAGCCAGCTGAACAAACTCAGCGACAAGGTGGAGGGTGCGCGATACCGCAGCAACAAGTACGATCTGCTCATCATCGCCAAGCCCGACAGTGCGTTCAACGGCAAGGACCAGTACGTGCTGGACCAGTTCATCATGAACGGTGGAAAGACGCTGTGGTTGCTGGACGCCATGGACCCGCATCTGGACAGCCTGCGCCGCAACCAGTTCAGCCTGGCCACGCCGATCGACCTTGGTTTGGAGGACATGCTCTTCAGCTACGGGGTGCGGCTCAACCCCGATCTACTGCTGGACAAGTCATGCGCGTTCATCACCATTCCTACCACACCGTACGGAGACCAGAAGCGGATGGAAGCACTGCCCTTCTTCTATGAGCCCATCATCACGCCGCGCAACGATCATCCGATCGTCAAGAACATCGATCCCGTGCATCTGCGTTTCGTGGGCAGCATGGATACCATCGCCAACGACAGCATCCGCAAAACGATCCTGCTCACCACTTCGCCCTACACCTGGTTGTTGCGCAATCCGGCACGCGTGGCCATGAACCGTCCCGACAATGCACCCCCATTTGAACGGACGAAGACCCCAAGCCTGCCCGTTGCCGTACTGCTCGAAGGCCCGTTCACCAGCGCGTTCGCCGATCGGCTCTCGCCCGATTTCAAGAGCAATGATGAATTCCGTTTCCGCGACCAGGGACGGCGCACCTCGATGCTGGTAGTGAGCGATGGTGATGTGATCGCCAACCGGGTGGATCGCGTGAAGGGCATGTACTACACACTGGGCTTCGACCCCACAGCCCAGAGCAAGATCTTCGGCAACCGCGAGTTCATCATCAACGCGGTCAACTACCTGCTCAACGACAAGAATCTCATCAGCATCCGCAACCGCAGCATCGCCCTTCGCCAACTTGATCCCGCGCGTTCAACGAACGATCGTGGGTTCTGGCAGGCGATCAACGTTGGTGTGCCGATCATCCTATCGCTGTTGATCGCAGGCCTGTTGCACATCCTCCGGCGCCGTCGCTATACCAAGGTGTGATCGCATCGAACCACATCCCATGAAACGCAACCTCATCCTGCTGGCGGTGCTCGTGGTCCTCGGGATCCTCGTGTGGTGGCTCGCCAGTGAGCGCGGCAGCGGCACGCTGGCAGGGCCGCTGGCCAATTTCGCCGTGGCGGATACCAGTAAGGTGACACGCATTTTCATCGCGGAGCATAACGGACGAACCGTTGACCTTACACGCAGTCCGGACGGATGGAAGGTGGACGGCGCCTTCTTGGCGAAGCAGTACCACGTGGACCTGCTGTTGAAGACGCTATTGCGCGTGGAAGTGCGAAGTCCTGTGCCGAAGAGCGCCGAAGCCAACGTGCTCAAAGCCATGAGCACCACGGCCAAGAAAGTGGAGATCTATGAAGGCGGAAGCATGCCCGCCAAAGTGTGGTACGTGGGTCATCCCACCCAAGAACACACGGGAACGTTCATGCTTTTGGAGATCCCCGGTGAAGGCCGCAGCGATACCCCCTTCATCATGGGCATGAGCGGGTTCACCGGGCACCTGAGCAGCCGTTTCCACGCCGATCTGGATGAGTGGCGCAGCAGTGAGGTGTTCCTCTATCCCGACCCGAAGGCGATCCGGATGATCCAGGTCGAACACCCACGGGATCGCGCCACTTCATACTCGATCGAATACGGCGGGGGGAACGATCTGGCACTGAAAGATGCCACAGGGGCAGAAGTGCCCATGGACAGTCTTGCCGTGAAGGATCTCCTGCTGCAGTTCAAGAAACTGAACTACGAGAACATCGACAGGGAAATGGCCCGGGCAACCCGCGATTCGCTCACTTCCACGGACCCCGATGCCGTTGTTACCGTCGTGGACGGATCCGGAAGATCCACCCGGGCCAAGTTCTGGTTGCGCAAACCGAGCGGACCAGGCGTGAGCGAGACCGGCGAACCCCTTCAATATGACGTGAACCGGATGCACGCCCTGATCGCCGATACCGTGCTTGTAACGGTGCAGCGGCACCTCTTCGACCCCATCACACTACCCTTGGGGGACCTGCGCGCGAAGTGACCCCGCTTCCGGAAACCGCCCGGAACGGGGTCGGCACCCCGGGGATCGTTGACAAACCCGCGACAGTGTTGATAACTGCGGCCTTCCGTGGGGGGGCACCCGTCTAACTTCGCCCACCCGAAAAAGACACCATCATCTCATGAAGTTCATCGTATCCAGTAGCGCGCTGCTCAAGCAATTGCAAGTGCTCCAAGGCGTGCTCGCCAGCAGCAATACCCTTCCCATCCTCGATAACTTCCTGTTCGAGATCGAGGGCAAGCAGCTCACCCTCACGGCAAGCGACCTGGAAACCACCATCACAGCCACCATGGCCATCGAGGCCAAGGACAAAGGCAGCGTGGCCATTCCCGCGCGCTTGCTGCTCGACACACTGAAGGCCTTCCCAGAGCAGCCGCTCACCTTCAGCGTGGACAACAAGAGCCACGGGATCGAGATCAACAGCGACCAAGGCAAATACAAGATGACCGGCTTCAGCGGAAGTGAATTCCCGAAGAGCCCCAAATTGGACAGCCCCAGTTCCTTCTCCCTGCCTGCCGGTACGCTGGCCACCGCCATCAACAAGACCATTTTCGCCACGGGCAACGACGACCTACGCCCGGTGATGAGCGGCATCTTCTTCGAACTCACCGAGGAGGGCGTACGCTTCGTTGCAACGGACGCACACAAGCTGGTGCGCTACAGCCGTACGGATGTGAAAGCTGACAAGAACGCCAGCTTCATCGTCCCCAAAAAGCCGCTGAACCTGTTGAAGAATTCCTTGAGCAGCACCAACGCGGATGTGAAGGTGGACTTCAACGAGAACAACGCCAGCTTCAGCTTCGACAACACCGTTGTGGTGTGCCGCCTGATCGATGGCAAGTACCCGAACTACGAAGCCGTGATCCCGAAGGTGAACCCCAACAAGCTCACCATCGATCGTGGCATCTTCCTCAGCAGTATCCGCCGCGTGAGCATCTTCAGCAACAAGACGACCCACCAAGTGCGCTTGGGCATCAACGGGAGCGAGATGGCCATCAGCGCCGAGGACCTCGACTTCGCCAACGAGGCCAACGAACGCCTGACCTGCAACTACGAAGGCGAGAGCATCACCATCGGCTTCAACAGCCGCTTCCTCACGGACATGCTCGCCAACATGGAAAGCGATAATGTGGTGCTGGAGATGAGCGCCCCGAACCGTGCTGGGATCCTCCTGCCGGCCGACCACGCCGAGCACGGCGAGGATGTATTGATGCTGGTGATGCCCGTGATGCTGAACAATTGAGCGGCACGCGATCGGCATTGCACCAGCAAAACCAGATGACCATGAAGAAGGTATCAATGGCCTTGGCCGCTTTCGTTGTATTGAGCGCCAACACCTGCAAGGAGGACAGCACCACCGCAACCGTGGCCGACCTCGTCGGTAAGCAGTGGACGTTGGAAAGCCTGGGTGGTGAGGCCGTGAAAATGGCGGAAGGCGGGCAACTCCCTTGGATCAAGGCCGATGCCGTAAGCGGAAAGATCGAAGGCTTCGGTGGCTGCAATCAGCTCATGGGTTCGTACAAGCTCGATGGTTCGAACCTCAGCTTCCCCGGGCTCGGCAGCACCAAAATGATGTGCCCTGCAACGCAGGAAACCGAGAACAAATTCAAGGCTGCCCTGAGCGAGACCAGTGCATTCAAGATCGATGGCAATACGCTCAAACTCCTGAACGGTGCCACGGAAGTGGCGGCGTTGGTAACGAAATAAGCTCACCCCCTTGCCCCCTCTCCCAAGGGGAGGGGATCCAGCCCCGGCTACGTCCGGGGCTGTTCGTTTTCAGAAAGGTGGGTAGTTGATCCGTATGTCATCACCATCGGCCGTGGTGCTGCGGTTGGCGTTGGCGGCGAGTTCCTGTTTCCAACGTCTTACGGACTCGTCTTCTTCGTCGCCCAGATCCGTTAAGGCGGTAGTCGACGCATCACTTGAGGGTTCATCGACCTCATCGGCGAAGTAGATCGGTGGCGGTGGGATGGACGAGGGGACCTTCCGGAAGAACCATGCGAACACGAAACCACTGATGCCACCCCACAAGTGGCTTTCCCAACTCATGCGTTCCTCGATCGGCAGTACACCCCATGCCAGACTTCCGTACAGGAACACCATGAGCAAGGACAGGGCAACGAGTTGTCTCTGCCTGCGCAGCAACCCGCTGAGGAAGACGAAGGCTACCAAGGCATACACCACTCCGCTGGCGCCGATATGATGATCCGGACGCGCGCTGCACCACACGAGCACGCCGGTGGAAAGCCAGCTGCCGAGCAATGTCCACCAAGCCGATCGCGGGTAGAAGTAGAACAGGCACCACCCCAACACCAGCAAGGGTAGGGAGTTGTTGAAGAGGTGTTCCAGGTCCGCATGGAGCAGCGGTGCCGTAAGGATACCGATCGCGCCGAGAGCATTCCGCGGCAGCAACCCGAACCGGTTCAACCCGAGATCGTACGTCCGATCCACGGCGAAAATGCTCCACATCAACCCCACCAGGAAAAGCGGGACCACGGCAGCTAGAAAGGCCCGCCTGCGGAATACGTTCCGGTCATCCATGGATCGTTGCGGACATGCTGCTGCGCCGCCAAGTTCGACAAGGAGCGGGCCGTGCCGGATACCTGCCGAAGTGACGGCCAATGACACGTGTACATTGCAGCATGCTTGCCAAGAGTCTCTTCGCCATATCCATTGCCACCTTGCCGTTGATGATCGCTTGCTCATCGGACAGTACGCCCGATGACCCACCTCCTACGGCACTGGAGACCGGGAAACCCGCCGCACTGGAAACCACCCCATCGATCCCGCGAACATCCAAGAAGAGCCCATTGGCGCAGCTCATGCGCGTTATGACCGCCCATGCCGACAGCGTGCGGGCGGCGTTGAAGCGGGGAGAGGATCTCCCGCCCTATCCGACCCAGGTGAACGAATTGTTCACCGCTGCATCCACGGATAGCACGTTGGACCGGACCACCTACACCATTTTCGCCAAAGACTACATAGGGAAGTTGAAAGCGCTGTACGACGCCCCGGCCGCCGATCAAGCACAGGTGTATAACGGCTTGGTGACCAGCTGTGCCACCTGCCACGGCACCTTGTGCCCCGGACCGCTGGTGTTGATCAGGAAGATGTACGCGCCGTTACCGGAGAAAGCTCCTTGATGTTCACGCGGTGTTTGCGCGTGAACTCGTCCATGGAGAACGAGAGTTGACCGCCGCCGGGCAACGGCTGTTCGAGCGCCTTGATCAATAGCCTGGCTGTTGCCTCCGCATCAGCACCGGCGTCGTGGTGCTTGAAGGTGATGCCGTGCCATGCGCAGATCTTTCCCAGACCGTAAGACGGCAGGCCCGGCCAGACCTTGCGGGCCAATTGAACACTGCAGGCATAGCGCATGCGCGGGTGTTCCATACCGTAACTGTTCAAGGTGCTCCGCAGCACGCCCATATCGAAGAGCGCGTTGTGGGCGAACACCAACTGGTCGTGCACCAATGGCTGCACTTCCTGCCAGACCCCGCGGAAGTCGGGGCTCTTGGCCACATGCTCCGGGCGGATGCCGTGCACCCGGATGTTCCAATAGTCGAAATGCGGGAAGTTGCGCGGCTTGATCAACCACGTGCGCGTTTCGGTGATGGCGCCACCGCGCACGACGGTAATGCCCAACTGACAGGCACTATCGGGATAGCGCGTGGCGGTTTCGAAGTCGAGGGTGAGGAAGTCCACGGCGCTTGATCGGACCGGTCACAATTTCACCACCTCTGCATCGGCCATGCTTTGGTAGATCCGTTTGGCAGTGGCCTCGCTCACATTCACCAGTGGGAGGCGAAGATGTTTTTCGCAAAGGCCGAGAACAGCCAACGCTTCCTTGATGCCGCCCGGATTGCCTTCGGCGAAAATGGCCGACATGAATTCCAGCAACTTGAAGTGTTCGCGCCTGGCCGTGGTGAGGTCGCCGTTCATGGCGGCATGCACCAACGCACTGAACTCGACGGGTAATGCATTGCCCACCACACTGATCACCCCATGGCCACCCAGTGCGAGGATGGGTAGGGTGAGACTGTCGTCGCCACTGATCACCAGGAAGTTCTTCGGGCAGTGCTTGAGGATCGTGCCGATCTGGTCGAGGTTGCCGCTGGCTTCCTTGATGGCCACGATGTTCCCGAAATCCCTGGCCAACCGGATCGTGGTCTCCGCGCTGATGTTACTGGCCGTGCGCCCAGGTACGTTGTAGAGAATGATGGGCAGCAAGCTGGCCTGGGCCAACGCACGATAGTGCTGGTAGATGCCTTCCTGCGTTGGCTTGTTGTAATACGGGCTGACGCTCAGGATCCCATCCACCCCGCTCAGATCATAGCTCTCCAGCGCGTGAACCACTTCGGCGGTGTTGTTGCCGCCCACACCCAGCACGATCGGTATGCGGTTGCGCACGAACTCGATGACTTCCAGGAGCACCTGCTTCTTTTCTTCGGCGCTTAGCGTGACGCTCTCGCCCGTGGTACCCATCACCACCAGATAGTCGATACCACCGGTGATCTGGTGCTCCACCACCTTCTCCAGGCCGGCGTAGTCGATGGCGCCGTTGCTGCGGAACGGGGTCACGAGCGCGACACCGAGCCCTTGGAACTTCGCGTTGTTGTTCAATTGAGCGAGGGTTGGTTCTTGGCGTTGATCATCAGCATGTAGCGGTCCACTTGGGTGATGAGCTGCGGCAGGCTTTGGCTGCCGGCCATGTCGATCATCATGTCCAAGAACCGCTTGTTGTGGTCGCCCAAGCGGCCCACCTTGAAACGGGCGCGGCTACGCGCCATGATGTATTGCGTGGGCAGCCGGTCTTCCATGGTGAGGTCGATGAGGATCTCGTACTCCTCTGCGATGAAGTTCTGCACCGTGTTGCCGCTGGGTATGCGGTACCAGTTGAGATCCTTCTGGCAGAACTGGTCGAAGTTGAGCCGGCTGCTGAGCCAATGGGGCAGGGTCTTGTTGTCGTAGTAACCCAGCGCCATCACCTTCACGATGCCCAGTTCCTCCTTGATCTTCTTCACGTAGTTGCGCACGTGGTTGTGCATCTGCTCGTCCGCGGCGATATAGACGATCCCGATCTTGGTGGCCTCCCCGAGGTTGCGTGCGATGGGCTTGCGGTCGGGCATGGTCTCCCGTAGGAGTATGCGGCGTCCCATCCACTCGCGGAAGCGTTCGAACAGCTTCATGCGATCATGGCGGCAAAGGCGTCCTCGTCGATCACGGGTACACCCAATTCCTCGGCTTTGGTCCGTTTGGCGGGACCCATGTCGGCACCGGCCACCACGTAGCTGGTCTTCTTGCTGATACTGCCGCCCACTTTTCCGCCGTTCATCTCGATCACTTCCTTGATACTGTCGCGGCTGAAATTGCGGAAAACACCGGAGACCACGATGGTGAGCCCCACGAGCTTATCACTCTTCGGCGCTACGGCGGCTTCCGCCTCCATCCGCAAACCGGCCGACTTCAACCGTTCCACCACCTCGCGGTTGCCGGGTACGGAGAAGAACTCCTGGACGCTATCCGTTATCACATCACCGACTTCCCCAACGCCTTGCAGCTGTTCCCGCGTGGCGTTCATCAGGGCATCCATGCTGCCTATGGCACGCGCCAACTTCTTGGCCACCGTTTCGCCCACATGCCGGATACCGATGGCAAAGAGCACCTGTTCGAAGGGCACTTGCTTGCTGGCGGCGATCCCCGCGATCACTTGCTCGGCACTTTTCTCTCCCCAGCCCTTGCCAAGGCCTAGCAATTGTTCCTTCCTCAAGACGTACAGGTCGGCAATGTCCTTTACCAACCCGGCCTGGTAGAGTTCGGCCACCGTTTCAGCGCCCAAACCATCAATGGCCATCATCTTCCTCCCGACGAAGTGCTCGATGCGCCCGGTGATCTGCGGTGGGCAATGGTGCTCGTTGGGACAATAGTGCTGCGCCTCCCCTTCTTCCCGCGCCAACTCCGTTCCGCACTCCGGACAGGTCGCAGGGAATTCGACGGGCGCATCACCGCGCCGGGCCTGGTCGACGCCGACGATCTTGGGAATGATCTCGCCACCCTTCTCCACCTGCACATGATCGCCGATGCGCAGGCCGAGTTTCGCGATCTGATCGGCATTGTGAAGGCTGGCGCGTTTCACCGTGGTACCGGCGAGGAGAACAGGCTCCAGTTCAGCAACCGGCGTGATCGCCCCGGTGCGTCCCACTTGGTAGGAGACATTGTTGAGGCGCGTTACGGCCTGCTCCGACCGGAACTTGTAAGCGATGGCCCAGCGCGGGCTCTTGGCGGTGAAGCCCAGTTCGGCCTGTACGTCGAGGTTATCCACCTTGATCACGATGCCGTCGGTGGCCAGTTCAATGTTGTGGCGCTCCGAGTCCCACCGTTCAATGAACCGCATGATGCCCTCGGCATCGTTGGCCAAGGCGATGAAGCCGCGCGCTGGATCCGGCACCTTGAAACCCCACTCACTGGCTTTGCGCAGATTGCCACTGTGGCTGCGTGTGGGCAGTTCTTCACCGTGCATGGAATAGAGGAAGCAATCCAGCCCGCGTCGTGCAACCAGTTTCGGGTCTTGGTTCTTGAGCGTTCCGGCGGCCGTGTTGCGCGGGTTGGCATACAGTTCTTCGCCGGCGGCTGCGCGCTCCAGGTTGAGCTTGGCGAACTGCGCCGTGGTGTAGAAGATCTCGCCCCGCATCTCGAAACGCCTGGGCCAGTCGTCGCCTTTGAGCTTCAATGGAATGGTCCGCACGGTGCGCACGTTGGCCGTGATCTCCTCGCCTTTCTCTCCATCGCCACGGGTTACACCGCGCACCAGTTCACCGTTCTCATAGATCAAGCTGATGGCCACGCCGTCGTACTTCAGTTCCAACGCGAACTGCGTTGATCCCATTTCCTTTTCCACACGACCTACGAAGGCGACCACCTCCTCCCGGCTGTAACTGTTACCGAGCGAGAGCATCGGATACTCATGCTTCACCTGAGGGAAATCCTTGGTGATGTCACCACCGACCCGTTGCGTTGGGCTGTTGGGTGAAGCGGAATCCGGGAATTCCTGTTCGAGCTTTTCAAGTTCCTTCAACAGGAAGTCGAACTGCTGATCGGTGATCGTGGGCGCGTTGAGCACGTAGTAGCGATGGTTGTGCTCTTCGAGTTCCTTCGCCAATACGGCGATACGTGCTTGTGCTGCTTCCTTGTCCATCATGATGACACTCGCTTCGCTTTCAATCCTTCACGGGCACTGCGGTACAACTGGCCCAGGCGGACCACCAGGCCAAGATCATAGGTCCATGCACTATAGGTGCGCTGTATGCGCGGGTCCTCGCTGAAGAGCAACCGATAACCCGCGCCCGTATCGAGGTAGAGCCAGCTGAAGAACTTGAAGCTCACCTTGGCCATCGGCTCCAGCGATACCACTTCATTCCTGCTCCACAGTGCCGTGCTGTTATCGGCCTGCACATAACGCGTTGTGGCACTGCCCAAACCAAGCAGTACGGGCAGGCTGATCTGCCAGTATCGCGAATCGACGAACAGGTGCTGGTAGGTGAGCCCCGCGTAATCCAATTGCGCGACGGTATTCCTCACACCAACGCCAACGAGCAACACGCTGTCGCGACGGAGCGGATCTCCAATGCCATAGAAACCGATGGCCAGGATATCCCGCCCTTTCTGAGCGCCGAGGCGGATCCCATAGAACTGAACGCTTCGCCGATCGATGAATGTGTATCGCGTATCGAATTGGAACAACGGCCTGAACCCCGCCTTGACCTTCGTCGGGGGCGGCAAGCCATCCTGCGCCGATGCGAACATCGGCAGGACGAGAATTCCAATGAGCAGCGCACGCATCATCGCTCGGCCTGTACGAAACGATCCATGCCGCTAAGGTCGCGTGCGACGGCGGTCCGGCGGTACCCTAAGGCTTGGAGCATGGGCGGCACTTCGGCACCGTGCCGGTGATGCACTTCGAACCAGAGCTGCCCACCGGCGGGGAGCATGCCCAACCCCTGTTCGGCGATACAACGGTAGAAAAGCAAGGGATCATCCTCGGGCGCGAAGAGCGCGATGTGCGGCTCGTGATCGAGCACGTTCGGTGATAGCGATGCGGCCTCGACCTCCGGCACATAGGGTGGGTTGCTGACGATCAGATCCACGGTCCCCAGCCGATCCGCGAAGCCGGTTCGCAATGCATCAGCCCGGGTCCACGACACGTCGAGACCGTTCATCGCGCTGTTGCCCCTCGCAACGTTCAACGCATCCTCGCTCACGTCCGCACCGATCACTTCCGCGTTCGGGAATGCCTGCTTCAATGCCAGGGCGATACAGCCACTTCCGGTACCGACATCCAGGATCCTCACGGGCAGCTTCGCCCCACAGTGATCAACGATGCGCGCAACCAACTCCTCGGTTTCCGGCCGCGGGATGAGCACCCTGCGATCCACCATCAACCGCATGCCGCTGAAGCGGACTTCACCCAATACGTACTGTAGCGGCTCCCCCACGAGCAAACGCTTCAACGGCAGGTACACCTTCAGCAGATCGCTTTCGCTCAGTGTTTCCGCGCCGCGCAAGACAAGATCCACGGCAGGCCAACCGAGCGCATGCTGGAAGACGCTTGCTGTGATGGCCTTCACCTCGCCTGCGGCGTAAAGGCTTGCGAGTTCGTCCTTGTACAGGCCAATAACGGAGGCGGCTCTGTTGTCTTTGATACGCATGCGTCTTGGTCCCGACCCACCGGGCTCCTGCCCACAAGGCGGGTGAAGATGGCGATCGATCGGCATGCTTGACCGGATCGGGTCGAATGTGCGGTCGACCTTGGTGGGTGCCGGTCAGGCGTTCATCTACTTTTTTGAACCCCTTGCGCCCTCCACCGTTCCGGCAGCAAAGCGCATCCTGATGGACAAGCTGCTTCATCGCCTCTGTCATTTGCTCTTTTGGGTGGCCCCAATGGGAATGGTGGCGCAAGACCCGATCCACTTCTGGCCGTTGGATGAGAGCAACGGAACGACCGCGGCGGACCTCAGTGGTGGTGCGCACGGCACCTTGCAGAACGGACCGGTCTGGGCGGTGGGTGGCGGGCACCTCGGAGGGGGCGTGACTTTCGATGGTGCCAATGACCGCA
>JBATMK010000254.1:0-4765 GCA_049289815.1 Flavobacteriales bacterium | reverse complement strand
CATGGACACATGAACTCAGATCGTGTCCTTGCGGTTGTCGAGCACGCCCATGAGGAATTCGCGGGCGCGGAACAACTGTGCTTTCACCGTGCCGAGCGGCAGGTCCAGTTCATCGGCGATCTCCTCGTAGCTGTACTCCTTGTAATAGCGCAGCTCGATCAGGGTGCGGTAGCGCGGCTTCAACTTCTCCACCACCTCGCGCATCACTTCCACCTTCTGGTTCTTGATGGCCACGTCGGCGGGATCGGGGCCGTGGCCGCGCAGCTCGATGGTCATCTCGTCGCCATCGTCGGTGCCGAAGGGCTGGTCGATGGAGAGCATCTTCTTCTTCTGCTTCCGGATCCAGTCGATGCAGTTGTTGGATGCGATCTTGAACAGCCACGTGCTGAACGCGTAGTTCGGCGTGTACTGGTGCAGGCGGTTGAAGGCTTTGCCGAAGGCTTCGATGGTGAGATCCTCCGCGTCGTCCTTGTTGTTGATCATCTTCAACAACATGAAGTAGATGGAGTCGCGGTAGCGGCTCATCAGTTCGGCGTACGCTTTCTGGTCCTTCTTCTCCACGGCGCGGCCTACGAGTATGAGGTCGTACCGCGCTTTATCGCTGAGGTTCTCGCTTACTTCCATCGGCGTGGTTTGATGATGAGCGTGCTGGCGTACAGCAGCGGGTCCAGGAACAGGAACAGCCATTCGAGTGGCAAGGTTAGCACGATGAGCAACGCCCCGGCCTTCAACCGGTGCAATGCGAGGGCAATGACGGGATAGAACACCAGCAGTTCCAAGCCCATGGCCGCGGCGGCCCAGCCCCAATGGCCCATGATCAGGAGGGCAACGATGCACAGCCAGAAGAACAGGCGGGCAGCGGGTAGGAGCATCAGCAGGAGCTGGTGGCCGAACCTGTAGTAGCGCGCGGTGGTGAAGTGACGGCGTTTGCGCCTTATCCACGTGGCCATATCGGCGGTTGCGCGCGTGGTCACGAAGGCTTTGTGATCGGCCATCACAGCGGTGTTCTTCGTGCGCGCCACCGCATTGATGAACAGGTCGTCGTCGCCGCTCATCAGGTGATCGTGGCGGCGTGGCCCGCGGGCGTTGAAGAACAGATCCTGCGTGTAACCGAGGTTGCGACCAACGCCCATGTACGGCAGTCCGGCCAGCGCGAAACTGATGTACTGCATGGCCTTGGTGGTCCCGTCGTAACGCTCCAGCATGTTGGTCAAGCCACCGGTGTGCTCGTAGGGGCTGTGGCCGATCACGATCTGGCGGCCGTCCTTGAAGGCAGCGCACATCAGGGCGAGCCAATCGCGGCTGGCGGGAACGCAGTCGGCATCGGTGAGCACGATGTGGCTGTGCTTCGCTGCGCGGATGCCTACGCCAAGGGCGATCTTCTTGCCGTAGCTGAACTTCTCATCGGCCTGGATGTTCACCACGCGCAAACGGGGGAAGTTCGGTTTGAGCCAGTTGAGCACTTCCAGCGTGTCGTCGTCGCTGCGATCGTTCACGATCACCACTTCGAAATCGTTGTGCTGCTGCTCCATCAGCATTTTGATCAGCGTCTCCAGGTTGCGGCCCTCGTTGCGGGCGCAGATCACCACGCTCACGGGCCGATCACGATCGGGTCCGGGCCACTTGGTGCGGAAGGCGAGGCGGCTGAAAATGATCGCGTGGAAGAAGAGCAGCACCACGACGGCGCCGAGCAACACGAGCAGAACGATCTGTACCAACGGCATAGGGGCGGCCGCGCAACCGCGTGCGGCACTTCGGCGAAACTACCGGGGGGTATTGCGCGGGTTATTGCTGCGGTGCGCAGTTATGAACAGCGGGGGTGGGGTGCGGCGGCGACGATTGGGCCGTGGGGACTGTCATACTGGTCTGACGGGCGGCATTTAAGGAGCGCTGCCAATTGGGCGCCGCTCATTCACTCACGAACGATGCACCAGCAAGCCACTGCGCGCCTGCGGTCAAGTGAAGGTGGTATACGCCCGTCCGCATCTCATCGAGGGACAGGTCATAGTGCGTGGTAGCGCTTGGGATATCCTCAATGAGCACGATGTGCCCAAGTGCATCAACAATGGTCAGAATCCATGGCCCGTGGGTGATCAGGCCGGCAGGCAAGGCAATGGACACGCTTAGGGGACCATTGCTCGGATTGGGCGAAACACTGAGCGCCCCTGGCAGGTCAGTCTGTTGCTCCATGATTCCCTGCACCGCATCACATCCGGGCACCAAACAGCCCATGCTATCGGTCTTAACAACCCACGGCCTTACGAATCCGTGCGAATCAAATGCATTCCCCACCATCACGAACCCGCCATCAGGGTGTTGGAGCAGATCCAAGAAATTTTGAGCGATCATTGTACCCGTTGCGAAAGAACGCGCCCACTTGAACATGCCGGACGTGTCAGCACACACCAACTGCGCGAGAAATTGGTTGTTAACGCTGACTCGGCCTGCCGCCACTATCTGCCCCGTGGCAGTTATCATGGGACGCGTGACGAGCCAGCTATCATTGATGGGTATCATACAATGCCACAGAGTATCCCCAGCACTGTTCAAGTGGATGAGGGTCGAGCGTAAATGAGGGATGCCAGGCCAGCGGTAACCGCAAGCAACGTAGTAGGAGCTATCGCTCGACTGGTTGATAAAACCACCTGTATCCAACCAGGATGCACCAAGACTGCGCTCCCATTGTACGTTGCCCACCGCATCAACCTTTATCACCTGGATGTTCCAGTCTGAAGCAGACAACACGCGCTCACCGGAAATGACGTAGCCACCGTCCAAGGTCACTACGCCGTTGGCGGTCTTTTCCTCTTGTGCGGTTACATACCTGACGCTGTCAAGCAGTTGCAATTGGTTGTTGAAGTGCATCGCATAGTAATCCTCCGGTTGGACGCTCTGACCGAATACCCACACACTAGAGTCAGCCGCCACATCCACGCTGGCAGGATAGTAAAGGATGGTGCTGTTCACCAGGGCGAGCTGAAGACTATCCAGCATTGGTGAGAATTTGAAGATAGCCGCATTGTCATAATCAGCCGAATAGTGACCCACAGTGAGCCAGTTACCATCGGGGGTCGACTTTAACGAGCCGCTGCGTCCTTGAATCCAATAAAAAAGGTTCTCCCGGGAATCGATGATGTCGCCATTACTATCCAAACGCAACAAGATGGGTCCTGGAAAAAAGCTGTTGGGCCCACCGATCACCATGATGCTGGAATCGGAGGTCATCGCACAAGCATAAGCCCAATGTCCGTCGGGGTATGTGCGTGACCATTGTGCGGTCGCCCGCGGGCTTGATGCACACAGGATAGCTACCAACGTCGGTAATAAGGACCCAATGGTTTTGGGTGCAGGCATGGTACATCAATAGTAGTTCACTTATCCAAGAATTACCCGCGCAGCAACACCAGCACGGCTAGCATTAAAGCAATCACGGTGTGATCTACGTTGCGGGCAATCCCTGCCGGTGCTTCTGTTATGAACAAGCCCGACAGGAAAGGGCAAGGGGCACCCCGGCTACTTTCGCCGGCCATCCTCAGGCGGCTCTGTCGGAACCCTTGGATCCATGCGCTTCACCCTCCACCACACCGACCCACAGACCAAGGCCCGTGCGGGTGAGTTGCGCACGGACCATGGCGTGATCCAGACGCCGGTCTTTATGCCGGTGGGCACACTGGGCGCGGTGAAGACAGTCCACCCGCGCGATCTGCGGGAGGACCTCAACGCCAGCATCTGCCTCGGTAATACCTATCACTTGTATCTGCGCCCCGGCACGGAAGTCATGGAACATGCTGGTGGCCTGCACAAGTTCAGCGGTTGGGACCGTGCTCTCTTGACCGACAGCGGCGGCTTCCAAGTGCATTCGCTGAGCGACATCCGCAAGATCACTGAGGAAGGGGTGAAGTTCCAGAGCCACATCGACGGCAGCACCCATGTGTTCACTCCGGAGAACGTGATGGATATCCAGCGCATCATCGGTGCCGACATCATCATGGCCTTCGATGAGTGCACGCCGTGGCCCTGTGAGTTCGAGTACGCCGAGAAGAGCCTGCACATGACCCACCGTTGGTTGGAGCGTTGCATCGCGCGGTTCGACAGTACGGAACCCAAGTACGGCCACCACCAGATGCTGTTCCCGATCGTGCAGGGAAGCACATTCCCGGAACTGCGCAAGCAGAGCGCCGAATTCATTGCGAAACAGGGGAGGGAAGGCAACGCGATCGGCGGCTTAAGCGTGGGCGAACCCGAAGAGGAGATGTATGCGATGGCGGAACTGTGCTGCGATATCCTGCCCGCCGATCGGCCGCGCTACCTCATGGGCGTGGGCACACCGTGGAACCTGTTGGAGAACATCGCCCTGGGGATCGACATGTTCGATTGCGTGATGCCCACGCGCAACGGCCGCAACGGCATGCTCTTCACGCGTAACGGTGTCCTCAACATCAAGAACAAGCAATGGGCCGACGACCACGGTCCCTTGGATGAAGCGGGCACCTGCTGGGTGGACAAGTCGTACTGCAAGGCCTTCGTGCGTCACCTGTTCCAAAGTGGTGAGCACCTGGGCCCGCAGATCGCCAGCTTGCACAACCTGGGCTTCTACCTGGAACTGATGAAGGAAGCACGCACGCGCATCCTCGATGGTTCCTTCACCACATGGAAGGCACAACTATTGCCGGTGTTGAAGCAACGCATGTAATTCAAATGGCCACCGGCTCCAGGCCGCAGGCCACAGGCCCTTTCGCACACCAGCAGCCTCGAGCCTGAGGCC
>JBATMK010000253.1:0-3049 GCA_049289815.1 Flavobacteriales bacterium | reverse complement strand
AAGGTGCACCGCAAGGACTCTTCGCTGCTCTCGGCGGAACGCCCACTGCCGGTGGATCTTGGACCGATCCCGGCGGAGTGGCACACAGTGCAACGATCGATCCCACCGTTGATCCGGCTGGCGTGTATACATACACCGTTGCCGGTGTGGCGCCCTGTGCGAGCGCAAGCGCGACGGTCACTGTTACGATCACCAGCTCTCCGAACGCTGGCACCAACGGCACCCTCGCATTGTGCGATCAAGGCCCTGTCGAGGATCTCTTCAGCGCGCTCAGTGGAAGTCCTGATGCCGGTGGATCATGGACCGATCCCAACGGCGTTGCACACAGCAACAATATCGACCCATCGACCGATCCAGCGGGCGCCTATACGTACACCGTACCTGCGGTTGCTCCGTGCGTTGCGTCCTCGGCGGTGGTCAACGTCACTATTGATCCTACACCTGATGCTGGCCTCGATGGGGCTATTGCTGTGTGCACAGGCGATGCTCCGTTCGCTTTGTTCAGCCAACTCGGCGGGACACCTGATGCTGGCGGCAGTTGGACCGATCCCAACGGCATTGCGTTCGGCAGCACATTCGATCCAGGAGCAGATCCGCAGGGCGTATACACATATACGGTTGCAGGTGGCACCTGCCCGCAGGATCAAAGTGTGGTGGATGTAACGGTGAACCCCGGACCGGATGCCGGCCAGGACAATGCAGTGGCACTTTGCAGCAACGGAGCGGTTATCCAACTCACCGGTGCCTTGTTGGGCACGCCGGACCCGAACGGTAGCTGGACCGATCCGAACGGTATCGCATTCACCGGGACGTTCGACCCGGCAACCGCTCTCGAAGGTGATTACACCTATACCGTAGCGGGCAATGCCGGCTGCCCCGACGATGTAGCCGTTCTCACGATGACGGTCAGTCCGGAGGCGGATGCCGGTGGCAATGGGAACATCACCCTTTGTACCACGGACCCCGATGTGGATCTCTTCACCTTGCTCAGCGGCACACCCGATGCAGTTGGTGTATGGACCGACCCGAACGGCCTTGCGGTTGGCGCGTCCCTGGACCCATCCACAGCCATCAGTGGCAACTACACCTACACCGTAACGGGCCTACCGCCCTGCACGGACGCAACGGCAACGATCGCGGTCACCATAACACCGGCACCCGATGCCGGCTTGGATGCGAACGCGACGTACTGCAACACGGAACCTGCTGTTCAGCTCTTCGGCTTGTTGGGCGGTACTGCACAAGGCGGTGGTTCATGGACCGATCCGAACGGCGATCCCACCAGTGGCAGCTTCGACCCGGCCAGCGATACGCCCGGCCCGTACACCTACCGTGTCACCGGCGCAGGCGCGTGCGCGGACGATGAAGCGGTTGTTACGGTGAACGTGAGCATTGCGGCCGACGCCGGCAGCGATGGCAGCATAACCATTTGCAGTACTGAGGCACCCTTCACGCTCTTCGCCCTGCTCGGTGGAAGTCCGGACGCCGGCGGTACCTGGACCGCGCCGGATGGAACGGCGAGCAACGGCACTGTGGATCCCGCCACTGGACTGAACGGCGACTACATGTACACCGTGGCATCGCCGGTGCCATGCGCAGCACAGAGCGCGGTCGTGAACGTGACGATCATCCCGAACCTCGCACCTGTGATCACCGTGGATGTGGGCACGGGCTGTGCGCCGGTGATGGCCAGCATCACAAGCAGTTACACCGGTCCTGGAACCTGCACATGGGACCTGGGCAACGGAACAGCGAGCACCGAATACGAACCCGATTCGATCATCTACACGAATGCAGGAGCGTATGACCTCACCGTCACCATCGATCCCGGCAACGGATGCATCGGCACCTTCACCTACCCAGCAGCCGTGGTGGTGGTGGAGCAGCCAACGGCATCGTTCTACGCATTGCCCGATACACAGGTGAGCGTCAACAACACGGAGATCTTCTTCGTGAATACCAGCACCAACAGCAACGCATGGCTCTGGGAGTTCGATACGCTGGAGGAGAGCACAGCTGAGGATCCGGTGTATGTCTTCCCCAATGGGGACCCAGGTGAGTACACCGTGTGCCTGATCGCCTACGCCTCGGCTACCTGCACCGATACGGCCTGCCGAACGGTCGTTGTGGAGGGCAGTGGATATTGGGTGCCGAACAGCTTCACCCCCGATGGCGATGGCACGAACGATCTCTTCTTCCCCGTGCTCGGTAATCCGCATCCCGAGGAATTCCGGTTCATGATCTTCGATCGTTGGGGCCAGCCTCTGTTCGATACCAGCGATCCTGCCCAGCACTGGACCGGCCATTTCGCCAACGGAGCGGAAACACCCATCGGTGTGTACGTGTGGAAACTGTGGTTGCGCGAGCCGTTCACCACGGATCGCGTTGAGCGCACCGGGCATGTGACGTTGCTACGTTGATCGGCGGCTCGTGCTGGGCCATCACGCCAGGCTCAGGCGGGAAAGAGACCTACGAGCATATTCAACCGATCAGCGCTTGATGAAGGGAGCGATCGCACGACGGCCAAGCGTGTCGGTCGCACGTAAGGAATAAATACCCGGGGCAAGTGAGCCGATCCACAAAGACCCATGTGGCGCGTCATCCAGTTCCATCAACGAACGCCCCTGTGCATCGAACACCTCGATCCGGTCCAGGGACGATCCGGACGAAATGAACAACTCGTCATCCGCTGGGTTGGGGGCGATCCGGAATTCCGGGATGCTGCCCACTTCTTCAATGCCTACGCAGTACATACCGAAGAACGCGATGCTGTCCGTCGAAACGCATCCTTCAGCTGAGGTGGCCATTACGGAATGCGATTGGATGTTGAACAAGGTTGGTATGATGATATAGCTCGTTGTATCGCCATTCTCCCAAAGCCAGTCCATCGGCGCCAGCGCACCGGACAAGGCAAAGAGGGTATCGCCGAAGCAATATTCGGCCTGCAGAACGAAACTGATATCCGGTCCGGGAAGAAGAGTGATCTGGAGGCTGTCGGTGAATCCCCATACGGGATCGGACACGGTGATGATCACGGCGGTCGGTACCA
>JBATMK010000252.1:0-7472 GCA_049289815.1 Flavobacteriales bacterium | reverse complement strand
TGCCCATCGCGCAACCGCTTGTCGCGATACAAGGTGGTGTTGGTCGGTTCTGAACGATAGAGCACGATCCAGTTCGCGGTATCCACCCTGTCGTAGCCATCGTATTCCACGATGTAGTAATCGCTGGGGGCGAAGTCCTTCGGGCCTTCGCGCACATCGGCCGTCAACCACGTCATGCCACGCACCAGGGAATAATAGCTGAGACTTCCCCAGCTTTCGAAGCTGATGCCGAGCGTGGTGATGGGCCTGTCCTTTGAGGGCGGTAACCGATCGTTCTCGATGGTCTTCAACATCGCCCGGAGTTCGCCGGAGGGCTTCCACTCGACGGCATACGTGGTGTTGATGCTCTTGTATTGGTGGATCACTAACGGCACTATGAACAACACAGCGGCCATCGCGATGGCAATGCCGGGGCGCGGCCATGCCAGAAGAACAGCACACAAGAGCAGGGCCAGGAGCGGCACAAGGAACAAGGCCGTGCGTGTTTGGGGCCAAGGCACGCCGAAGAGCTTGTGCTGCGCCATGAAGGAGAGGAAGCAAGTTGCCAGGACCAGGAAAACGAACAGAGCGGGACCGGCCTTCAGCCCATTTTCTTTCCGCCGGGCGGCCACCAACATGATCGAGAAGAGAACCACGATCCCCGCAATGAACGCCGTCAGGATGGGCAGCGCCTGGTCCGCGTAGGACATGTGATAGAGCACCTTCACGCCCAGTGTGTACAGCATGCACCAATAGGCTGTGTCGCATCCGAAATTCAGCGATCCACCGCTGAACAATCCGAGCGCGTTCGGCAGCATGATGCAGAGGCCGATCGCTGAAATGCCTGCCACCCACGCGAGGTCGGCAAGGGGTAACCGCGCTGCCTTCCGCCGCGCACTCACTACCAACCAACCGGCGACCACCAGGTCGAAGGCCAACAAGTAGTTGATCATGATCACGTGCGACATCGCCGAGAGGACTGCGAAGACCGATGCCCGGACCAACCATCGCCTTCCCAGGTCCGTTCCCAACCAGTTCCAGATGCACCATGCGCTGAGCATCATCCAGCCCATGGCGAGGCCATAGCCACGCGCAAGGGAGAAGAAGTCAAGCAGGTACGGGTGGACGTTCATGAGCAGGAAAACGGCGACCACCAGCCATGTGCGCTCCGCCTTCAAAGCGATCCTTGAAGTGGCGTACAGGTAACAAACATGGGCGACCAGGTTGGGCAGCCGAAGCGCCAATTCCCCGACCCCGAAGAGCTTCATGCTCAACCACATCAACCACACGTTCAACAAATGATGGTTGCCGCCCATCTTGTCGAACGCGTCCTGGTAGAAAACCCCTTTGCGTACGTGGTGCATGAAGGTGTAGCTCTCGTCCCACGTGAACGATACCGTGCAGGCGCGTACAGTGGTGTAAGCCAGCAGGAGGAGCGCAACCACCCCCAGCGCGATCATCACCGAACCTTGGGGCTTCCGCCTGGACGCAACGGCTGTCATTCGCCCTCAGATCACCATCTCCGGAACATCGCCCTCCACCACCAATCGTCCTTCGGTTTTGGCCTTGATCTCGTCCACGGAAACACCGGGCGCGCGCTCCAGCAGTTTGAATCCTTGGGGTGTGATGTCGAACACCCCGAGGTCGGTCACCACTTTCTTCACGCACTTCACCCCAGTGAGCGGCAGGGTGCACTGCTTCAGCAATTTGCTTTCGCCGGCCTTGTTGGTGTGCAGCATGCACACGATGATGTTCTCCGCACTGGCCACCAGGTCCATGGCACCGCCCATGCCCTTCACCATTTTCCCAGGGATCTTCCAATTGGCGATGTCGCCTTGGTCGGTGATCTCCATGGCCCCGAGCACGGTGAGCTGCACGTGCTGCCCGCGGATCATGGCAAAACTGGTGGCGCTGTCGAAGATGCTGCTGCCCTCGAGCAAGGTCACGGTCTGTTTGCCGGCATTGATCAGGTCGGCGTCCTCCTCGCCTTCGAACGGGAAGGGGCCCATTCCCAGGATGCCGTTCTCGCTCTGGAACACCACATCGATGCCTTCGGGTACATAGTTGGCCACCAGCGTGGGTATGCCGATGCCGAGGTTCACGTAGTAGCCGTCCTTCAGCTCGCGCGCTATGCGCTTGGCCATCTGGTTCTTGTCGAGGGGCATAGGGGGATCGTTGGGGTATGACGAAGATGATGCGATCAGGGCTTGGCGATATCCTATATCGGGATGCGCCGAATGCTCACCGAACCGTTCGTGAGGGTCAATACGTTGCGTCGAATGTTCCAGAGGTACACCACAGCATGTTGTCCATCCTGCAACCGAGGGATCCGCCGCACTTCGCGCAGGTGATCCACTTGTGGGGAGAACGCGCTGACGCAAACCCCATCGTAATGGATGGCTTTGTCGCTAGCATCGCGCACTTCCACAACGAGGTTGATCGTCGCCGGGCCTTGTGTGCTGATCTCCCCTTCCACCTCCACCAACAGATCCTCATTTCCGTTAACACCGTCCAGGCGCAGCAGTTCCAGGAATTCGGCGTCGCTGGCATCTTGTGCGAACGCTTTGACCTGTCCCGCTACCGGTTTCAACGGAATGTTGCGCTCAAGCAAGTGGAGGCCTGTGGCAGGGTCGTGATCCGTTTCGTGGAAGCCCGGTAACGCCCTCAACAACCATGCATCCTGTGCAATGCGCACATCGTTCGGCCCACCGGGGAAGCCGATGGTTTGCGGCAATGGCAAGTGCTCACCGCGCAAGCGGACCGCGAAGGGAAGGCTGTAGTGCAGGCTGCCGTAGCAGCCGATCACTAAGGGGCGGGCCTGCGCGGCCTGCAGGGCCAGCAAGCGATCGACGAAGCGATGCGGTGGTGAATGCTCCGGCCAGAGAACTGTATGATCCGTATTGGCTGTGATCACCGTGCGCAACGGGAGTGCGAGCAGGACGAGGGCTGCGTAGCGAAGCATTCCGACCCGAGCCCCGATCGCATCGGCCCCGAAGGCGATCGCCAGAATGAACAAGGGAACGAGATGCAGTGCCGCCCGATCCTCGGGAAAGTTCACCCCGAGCACCGCCGTCATCGCGACGCGCGCAAGGATCTCCGCCCAAAGCAACCCAACGACCAGCACCAATGGCGAACGCCAGTTGCGATCGCGCAACAAGATCCGCAGCGCCAGTGCCGTGACCGCAGTGAACAATACGATCACCACAACCAGCACCACAGGGCTCTTCGTACCCAGCACAAAAAGGCACAATGTGGCGAGCGTTACCTCCACAAAGCCTGCCGTACTGCCGTAATACAGCAGGCCCAATCGTTGCATCAGCATGGCGAGCAGACCGGCGAGGGCCAGCGGTGCCATTCCCAACAACAGCCACGTCGTGAGCTGCTGGACCTTTCGAAGCCAGGTGTGCGGGCCGCGAATGATCAATAGCGCCAGAAGTGCAAGTACGATACCCCAGTAAGGGAGCAGCGAAAGGATGCACGCGTTCGCCAGACATAACGCAACGAGCACTTGTGCAAGGTGCCGGCCACGCCCATCACGTGCAAAGCACAACAGCGCGTGGACGCTCCAGATGAAGAAGGCCATCTCCAGTCCGTACCCGCGGAAGAGCGAAAAGAATTCCAACAGGAAGGGGCAGAGCAGCGATCCGAGCCACATGCTCCAGCGCACGAGCCGGTCGCGCACCTGCTCGCCTAGCCGCCAGACCATCCACGCGTACAGCACGAACGCCAGCACGTTCCAACCGCGCAAGGCCCATTGCTCCATGCCGAAGAGCTTGTAGCTGACGATCGCCAGGGCAGTGTTCAGGAAGTGGTTCCCGGCATCCCAATGCGAGTGCAAGGGGAGGAACTCGCCGAACGGAATGTAGACGTTGAAGGTGGCCGCTTCATCGTGCACGAACGGGACAAGCACCGCGCGTGCGATGACGTACACGAGCGTAGCCAACGCCAACAGGAAGTACAGCTTGCGGTCGTTGCTGCTCATGTGCCCGTGACGATGGTCACATGTCAGGCTTTCTTCCTCACCGTCCGCTGCTCGATGCGCTTCTCGTAGTTGGCGCCTTGGAAGATGCGCTGCACGAAGATCCCCGGTGTGTGTACGGCGTCGGGATCGATCTCCCCGGGCTTCACCAAGTGCTCCACTTCGGCGATCGTGATCTTCCCCGCCATGGCCATCATGGGGTTGAAGTTCCGCGCTGTGCGCTTGTAGATGAGGTTCCCGTTGGTATCCCCTTTCCACGCCTTCACAATGGCGAAGTCGGCGCGCAGCCAGGATTCCAGGATGTGCGGTTTGCCGTTGAAATCGCGCACTTCTTTCCCTTCCGCGACTTCCGTCCCGTAACCGGCAGGAGTGAAGAACGCGGGAATGCCGGCGCCACCCGCACGGCAGCGCTCGGCCAGTGATCCTTGTGGGATGAGATCCACTTCCAGTTCGCCGCTCAGCATCTGGCGTTCGAACTCGGCGTTCTCGCCAACGTAGCTGCTGATCATTTTCTTGATCTGCTTCCGCTGCAAAAGCAAGCCGAGCCCGAAGTCGTCCACGCCGGCGTTGTTGCTTATGCAGGTGAGGCCTTTCACGCCTTTGCGCACGAGGGCTGCGATCGTGTTCTCGGGAATGCCGCACAGGCCGAAGCCACCGACCATCAACGTCATGCCGTCGGCGATGCCTTCAAGTGCCGCATCGGGCCCGGATACCACTTTGTTCATTGGGCGACTAAGATGGCACGGACGAGTTGATGATCGGACCCGTCATTGAGCAACACCAGGTAGCGACCGGCACCTATGCCCCGCAGTCCGATATGCGTTCGTAGGTGACCGTTCACCACCCCGAGCCGTTCGCCGTACACCTCTTTGCCAGCGCCATCCACAACACGCAACATCACTGTTGTGGAGGTCAGGCCGCTCGCTTCTACTGCGAAGTTCCCGTCGTTGGGAACGGGGTACGCGAACAGTACTGGCGCATGGGCAGCGACGGTGGCAACCCCCAGTGTGCTCAATGTGAACGTATCGGTCA
Organism: Flavobacteriales bacterium; assembly: GCA_049289815.1. Lineage (GTDB taxonomy): Bacteria > Bacteroidota > Bacteroidia > Flavobacteriales_F > PHOS-HE28 > PHOS-HE28. The sequence goes on along the minus strand of JBATMK010000252.1, from coordinate 2,482 downwards.
CCACGCAACCATATGTGGTTGTGCCGGTGATCGCATAAAGGCCATCGCCCTGCGAGAACACGAAGGGTTGATCGCTGTTGCTGATCGGATCGCCGTCAAAGGTCCAGGCATACTGATCGAAGACATCGTCAACGAAGAGCACGCCCGCATCGTAGTCGATCGCGAGTGTTGGGCAGACCACCACGGTATCGCTCGTGCCGAAACAACCGAAGCCGTTCGTTCCTGTGCTCCACCAAAGCCCTGGAGCGTTCACGTTCACACATGGTCCGGTCGCCAGGGCCACGGTATCCCCGTTGTTGTACCAGGTGTAGCTGACGAGGCTCGTATCGCCTGCGCAGATATCGGTGGCCAATGTGTCGTAGCTCAGCACAAGCACAGGAACCGGATAAACCACCACCGTATCCGTGTCGTTGAACAACTGCTGCGTTTGCATGCTGATATCGATGCTGCCGAACGTTCCGCTGGCGATGTTGAACGGCAGATTGCCGACCGTGCCGATGGGAATGTTCAGTGTGCCGAGGATGTCGTCCTGGCTGATCGGGTCTTCGTCGTAGAAGGCGATCGAGTACGGCGGGTTGTCGAGAACGAGACCCAGACCGGTCCACGTTTCATTGCCGCTATCGCTGCCGCTGCTGCTGGTGTACGTTCCACCGCCGCCATCGGTGAGCATGAAGTAGAGATCGGGCGATCCCGTACAGCCGAAGATGTCGGGTTCTTCCACATCGCCGCACCAGTTGTCGTTCACGCCGCTCAGTGTTACCACGTCCAGTACATACCCGCCGATGGTGGTCTGTAACGAAACCGTGTACGTACCGGGACTTCCATAGGACTGTACGGCGGGTGCCGCATCAGTGCCTGCGTTCCCGTTGCCGAAATCCCAGTCGTAACTGGTGGGGTTGGGTGCGCCGTCGATCAACGCCGTGAACTGCACATCGGCACTACCGCAACCGTTGGTCGGCGTGAACGAGAAGCCGCTGTTACCACCGCTGCCGGGCAGCACCACCAGCGTGATCGGGAACTGCTGTGGAACATTGAGCGTGAAACCGCTGTACTCCACCTGCGCGATGATGGAAATGGTGACAGTGAAGGTTCCTGCGCCCAGCGGTGTTCCGCAGATGCGTGCGCAACCGTATTGGTTCTGCTGCGGATAATAGATGCCGAGTGGATCGTTCGTTTCGATATCCAAGCCGAAGGGCAGACCGCTCACTCCCGTGATCGTCATTTGCAGAAAATCCACATTGAACCCGGTGCCGGGATCATCGAAGTTCACGGGCATCCAGAAGGTGATGTCGGCGCTGTACGGCTGCCCGCTGGTGGCATCGGCCGGTTGCAGTGGACAGAGCGTTGGGTACGCCGGGTTCACCGTGCAGCCGAAGTTGATCTGGCAGCCGGGGCACTGCGCTGTTGCCGAGAAGCAGTAGAGCAGTGAAGCGGTGGAACCGATGGCGCGCATCAGGCGCAGCGTAGCGATCATCATGTGCTATCCGTTTTGTTGTTGAGGTTCGCGCAACATGCGCACGGCCATGAAGCCGACGATACCGAGCACCGCGACAAGTCCGGCCCAGATCCACCAGCGCGAGAGACCGATGACCGGGCCGGTCCTCGGCGCAGCGGGCAATGCCCGCAGGGCACCATGCTCGATGGTGGCTATCGGCTCCGGCAGCTTGTTCTTGAAGTGGATCAGATCGTAATGTGGCGGTGATTTCTTCGGATCGCCGGTGGTAAGGATGTAGTGCATGCCGGGACGGAGCTCGGCAGTGAGCGTGCGTTGGAATTGCAGGAACCTCACGTCGGAAATGTGCAACGGACGATCATCTCCATTGTCGATAACGATGTCGAAGGTGTCGAGCCGCAAGGCCGTGACGTCCAAACCCGAAGGTTGATCCGAACGGAGCGTGAACGACAACTTGTTCTCCGCTTCAAGCCATGTGCGTCGCTTGCTTCGTCGTCCTGATGAACGGCTGACCCAATTGACCACGCGCCCCGGCCGGAGGTACCGGATCGAGTCACCCACAACGAATTGAAGCCGGTCCAACGTGATCGGATAGACGTGTTGTATGCGGATGCGCGTTGATCTGGCGCTATCGCTGATCAATGGCTGCACGGTTGCGTCCTCCACGAAGGACCCCTGCGCACTCGCGCTGGAATACCACTCGGCACCCAGCACCTGAACGGGCGCGGAAGCGCTGTCGTTGATGCTGAGCCGGTACAAAGCGTAATCGCTGGGCGGCAGGGCGACCATGCGAACCGTGTTCGTGCGCTCCGATCCATCGCTCGAAAGCGAGAGCTGGACCTGTTTGATGAAGAACCATTGCAGCCCATCATCGCTGCCGGTCAAGGTCAGTTCCTTCCGCACTTCCGCGTTGCGTATCCGGAGATGGATGTCGTCGACCACGCTATTGGTAGAGGGGCGGGACAACTCGACGATGGTCTCTTTCCCAACCACCGCATTGCGTGTTATGGTGAACTCATGGGATACCAT
>JBATMK010000251.1:0-2375 GCA_049289815.1 Flavobacteriales bacterium | reverse complement strand
GCCGAAATCGCTGGCGGTAATGCTGGTGAAGCTGGCCACGGACCTGCAACGCAGTTCGAGGCCGAGGTGCCCGGTCATCTCCTGTGCGGCCGTCCCGTATCGGAAGAAGGCATCACCGTCCACCCTCATGCCGGTGGTATCGTTGAAGCGGGGGGTGCGGGTGATCATGTGGATGGTGCCGCCCAACGCATCGCTGCCGTAGGCAACGGAATTGGGGCCGCTCACGATCTCCACACGGTCCAGCATGCTCTGGTCAATGGATATGATGTCCTGCAAGTGACCGGCACGATAGATCGCATTGTTCATGCGGACACCGTCCACGACGAGCAATACCCGGCTGGCCTCAAAGCCCCGTATCACAGGACTTCCACCGCCGAGCTGGCTTTTCTGGACGAACAAGGAGCCCGTGTTCTGGAGTAGTTCGGCCATGGTCGGCTGGTCCATGAAGGTGATCTCGCGGCGCTTGATGACGTCGATGCGTTCTGGCACATCGCGTCGCTTCTCTTCGAAGCGGCTGGCGCTGGTCACCATCTCGTTCAGCACGTTCACCTTGTAGCTGAGGGTGAAGTCCATGTTCGCGCTCAAGTCGGCATAGCTGACCGTGCGCTCAGCAAAGGAGAAGTGGTCCACCCGGATCGCTCCGCAATTTTTCAAGGACGCGATGTCCACGCGTCCATCGGCATTCGTTGTTGCACTGGTGGAGCCCCCTTGTGTACAGGTGAGCACAGCCCCGCTGATGGGTTCTTTCGTTGCGACATCGCGCAATGTGATGGTCTGTGCATTGACCGCTGTAAAGGCAGCAGGCAGTGCCAACAGACCGATGAGTTTCGGAATGTTCATGTGTTCGGAATGGAATGACAGGGAGCAACGGCGCGATCGACTTGCTGTGAACGCGCGCTGTTCCGCTCCCGTTGGGAAACAGCCAGGCCTCTGCTCAGCTACGGGGCGGTTGCCGGACCGTTCTGCCGAAGCCCGGCAACGCGGAGGCAACAGGGGACCACGGCGGATGGATCGATGCCACTGGATTTTCAGGCATGATCATTTGTGACCGCAGGCTGCACCACGACTTGGCGATGCCTAGAACGGTGAGCAATCCCTTCGGGCCAGCACCACGGAGGTCCATCCGCTGAGCTACCAGGGCCGACAGTCCGGCGAACAGCTCGGCCTCCTGGTGGTCGTTCATGCAGGCCAGATGGATCAGGCCGTCCGTGGATACGGTCTTCTGGATCACATCGAAGAACCCGTGACCCATGGTGAACTCCTTTCCGGGTTTCAGCCAATGCAGTGCTTCGTATTCGCGAACAGAAAGGGTGAAGTAGGTGCGTTCGCTCACTGGCACACCGGCCTTCAACTTCAGTTTCACTTCCCGCTCCACGGCCAACCGACGTGGTCCGAAAGAGGCGAACTGCGCGAACTGGCCCACCAACCCAAGGAGCACGGCGAACGCAAGGGAACGGTTCGCTAGGCGGGTCCACATATGGCGAATCTAACCGGCCGGACCAAGGGTCGGCAGGGCACCAACGAACAGGTGGCGGGCCGTGCACCGAAAGGGCGGTACCGAAGAGCCTGTAAGATCCGAAGACCCTTGTCCCGGCAGGAACCGGCAATTCTTGAAGTCCGATATACAGGTGAGAGCCTCCGGATCAAACCACTCCTGCTCACTGAACGCAGTACTGGTGCGCCCGGGTGGCATCCACAAGGCAGCCATTGCGCACCCCGCCACGGCCCACCGTTCCCCGTTTTCCCTGTTGCGGGCACGGGTCATCCTTCTTTCTTTGCTCACGACCCAAAAAATCGCGCATGGCATTCCTTGCTACCTCCGCCCATTCCCTCGTTGTGCCTATCTGTCTTACCGCCAGCCTCGCCTTCGGCCAGGCTCCATTGCGTTGCGGCAGCGACATGATGCGACAGCGCATGATCGTGCAGCATCCGGAGATCCTCCGGACGGAGAACGACCTTGAGCGGTTCACGCACGACTACATCGAGGAACATGCCGGCCAGCGGGAAGAGGATACAGTGCGCGTGATCCCCATGGTCTTCCACATCCTGCACAACTACGGGCCCGAGAACATTTCCGATGCGCAGATACACGATGCGGTGGCGATCCTGAACCGGGACTACCGCAAGCTGAACGCCGATACCATACAGATCGTGCATGGCTTCGATACGATCGCGGCGGACGTCCATCTCCAATTCAAGCTCGCGACCATCGACAACCTGGGCAACTGCACGAACGGGATCCAGCGGATCCGTACGATGAAGACCTACCTAGGGGACGATGGTGCCAAGCTGTTCCCGTGGAACCACCACAACTATCTCAATGTGTGGGTTTGTGCGAACATGGAGGATGGGGTGGCTGGCTACGCGTACTACCC
>JBATMK010000250.1:0-1560 GCA_049289815.1 Flavobacteriales bacterium | reverse complement strand
CATGGTCGCAAGTTGGTTGATCCACCGCTGTATGCAAGCGCTTTTCCCCGAACTACACAGCGCCTGGCGACCACATGTGCTGATGCTGGCCCTGTTGCTGGCCGTGAGCAGTTTGCCTTGGTACGTCAGCCAGCTCATGCCCGATGTATACAGCGCGCTGATGATCTTGTGCATGTTCCTCATCCTGTTCGGCAGACAGCTTGCGAAGTCGGAGGTTTTCCTCTTGTGGACCTTCCTCTACTTTTTCGGGATCACCCACCTTAGTCATTTGGTCCTGTCATTGCTGATGGCCGCATTGTTGCCCTTCGTATTCCTTTTGGGCGGTGTCCGTGGCCGTCCGGTTCGTTCGGTCCGGTTCGGCTTGGTGGGCTTCTTTCTTGCACCGCTCTTGGGCTTGGCATTCTTGGTGGGATATAATGCGCGGCATGGGCACGGCTCGGTTATTTCTCCAACGTCAAGCCTTTTCCTGTCCGGCAAGTTGATCGAATCCGGGGCGATGAGGATCTATCTCGACCGCACATGCGCCGAGCGCCCCGTCTTCCTTTGCGAGCACAAGGACGAACTGGATCGAACGGGAATGCACTATGTGTGGGATGACGACGCACCGACCCGCGCTGGGCTTGGTATGGTCGAGGCCAGTAAGAGATTGGACCCGATAGTCCATGATCTATTGACCTCGCCCGACATGTGGCCCGTATTGGTCTGGGCAGGAACGCTGGCTACTATCCAGCAATTACTTCAGGTCGATATGGGTTCAGGTCTATGCGCCTATGGAAAGGACACACCACCGTGGTGGCCGATCAGTCGTTTCTGGCCGCATGAACTACCCGGGTATATGATGAGCGCACAGCAACGCGGTGCGTTGAGTTTCACATTGTTGAACCCGTTGAACGCCTACGTGATGATCCTAAGTGGATGTGTGATCATGGTCTGCTGGCCTAAGAAGCAGCGGCTACGGTTGTGGGCATTTGTATTCCTTGCCGTTGCCGGGGCCATTGCCAATGCCGCTGCTACCGGGGGATTGGCAAATATTTACGACCGTCTTCAAGGTCGGGTCACCTGGTTGTTGCTATTCGCCGCGATCTTGCAACTCCTTTCGCGCTCGCTTCGTCTTCGCCGGATCTTCCAGTTCCCGATTGCATCCCCGAGGACTACTTTCAAGCCGTTCTGATATGTCCGTACACACGCTTTCCATCATCATCCCCGCCTACAATGAGGAGCGGACCATCCACCTGATCCTGGACAAGGTGCGCGATGTGACTTTGCGCGATGGCATCCGCAAGGAAGTGATCATCGTGAACGATGGCTCAAGGGACGGCACCGTGCAGGCGATCGAGCGCTATATGGCGGCCAACCCGGCCATGGGGATACACTTCCACCAGCAGCCGCACAACATGGGCAAGGGCGCCGCGATCCACAAGGGCATCGAACTGGCCACCGGCGATTACCTGATCGTGCAGGACGCCGACCTGGAATACGATCCACGCGAGTACAATGACCTTCTTCGTCCCGTTACAGAAGGCTTCGCCGATGTGGTGTTCGGTTCGCGTTTCATGGGCC
>JBATMK010000249.1:0-3038 GCA_049289815.1 Flavobacteriales bacterium | reverse complement strand
CCGATGGATTGGTCAGCGAACTGAACCAACTCGAAGGTGTATGTGGTGCCAAAGTTCCAGTAGTAGCGCAGTTCGGCGCTATAGATGCCGCTGGCCACGGCATCGGGCAGCGCGAGCGCAATCAATGCGATCAGGAGAATGGCTTGACGGACGTTCAGTGGCTTCATGGTAGCGTGTGTGAAGCTACCGCGTGTCACGTCATCGCGAGCGCCTTCAGAGGCGCGCGGCGATCCATGCTCGCTGACAGAGCGCGACGAGCTTATTGGTTCTCTACGACCTCGCATGGATCGCGGAGCCTGCCCCGAGCTATGCCGAAGGGGTCCAGCCTCCTCGCGATGACGGGAGGGCGATCATTGCACCACCACCCGCTCCGTGAACCGCTCCCCGCTCTTGAGTGAGGCGCGCAACAGGTACACGCCGGGCGCAAGCGGTTGCGCCCAGCGCACGGTCAGTTCCCTGCCCGCATTGCGCTCCACTTGCACCGGCACCGAGCGGCCGCTGGCATCCAGCAATACCACCGATGCGAACGCACTGCCCGGCCCGGTGGTAGTCAAGACCACGTGATCCACGGCGGGGTTCGGGTGCAGATCGAGGGTGTTGGGTTGCGCGTCTTCGATGCCTTCGGCGGTGGCGCAACCTCCTGGGCTGGTGCTCACACATACACCATCAAAGAAGTAGTAAGCCACATAAGAGTTGTCTGGCCCTAAATGGAGTGTGTCGGTAAGTGAATCGCTGAAGAAGTTGCCAAGTACCAAATACTCGTATGCACTGTCAGCCACGAATGAACCGCTTACCAAAGTCCATCCGGCTGTGTCGGTATTGACCACCGGGTCGTACAAGTGAGCATAGTCTCGCAAGGCGAAGAGCGGACCTGGGAATCCCGTCCAGATGTTTGGTTGCATTGTGAAGAGCATCCCCAAGTTGTTGCTGGCCCATGCCGAGTTGTACAACCAGTACGTCCCATTGATGGCCACGTTGCTATGGAAGCTCAAGTAGTAGGTCTGGCCCACCACCAAGGGCTGGTTCAACTGGCATCCAACGTACTCGCGAAATGTCCCATCCGAAGTATTGCCGTCGCCGTCATAGGTTGTCATCCCGACGTATGCATCTCCCTCGAATGCGTACTGATAGGCGAATCCGTTTTGGGGCACATCTATCATGGTATCCATCGAACAGTTCTGGTCCACACATGCATTGAAGTACTCGGGTGACTGGTTGTAGCGGTCCCAGTAAGATGGTTTTGCGCCATCTTGAAATCCGATCGAGCAGCCGCATGTGTCGTGTTCCTCGAAGCTCGGGTTCGGCACCAAGTTCTGTGCACCCAACGGCAAGGCCGCAGCAAGCGTGTACGCGAGTAAGACTGTGGGCTTCATGGTAACGTGTGTGAAGCTACCGCGTGTCCCGTCATCGCGAAGCCTTCTTAGGCTGTAGCGATCCATGCAAGGTTGGTGGAAGTGATGGGCTCGTTGGCTACCTGCCAACGTGCATGGATCGCTTCGTCGCAAAGCCTCCTCGCGATGACGGGAGGGCGATCAATGTCGGAACGGCGTCGCCATCACCGCACCACTGTCAGCTTCCTCACCTCCACACCCTGTGCCGAGGCAAGGCGCACGAGGTATTGTCCTGCGGCAAGGTCGTCGGTCGCGATGCGCTGCTCCGTACCGGGGGCAAGGTGAACGGGTGCATGCATCACGGCGGCACCGCTCATGTCGGCAATGAAAAGTTCGGCGTTAGCGCCGGTGTTGTTGCGCACGTTCACGAATGTGCTCGCGGGGTTCGGATACATGGTGAAGTCGTCGATGTGCGCATCGGCGATCGCCATGGCATGCGGGCAGATGAACAAGGAACAGAACGCACCGCCCGGTGAACCGAACGGGATGCTGTCCTCCACCATCAGCTCCGTGATCGGCCCCGGCACCACCGTGCCGCTCCAGCCACTGCTGCCCACGAAGCTGGCGCCCACATCGCCCTGCGCGGTGAGCTCGGCCAGTTCATCGAGGCAACTGTTCTGTACGGTGCTCGCTGCCGGTATGGCGTAGTGCGCGCCGTTCACGAACACGCGCATGTACTCCTCATAGTTGCCCAAGAGTTTGTGCAGCGCACTGAAGTCGAGCATCACGGAATCCACCGCTGGCAGGAAGGTGAAGACCCAACCACCGGGGCCGCTCTGGTCGCCGCACAGGTAGGGGCCGGAGTTGCCGCCGCAATCGGCGAAGTAGGTATTGAATCCGAACGGCGTCGCGGTAACAATGGTTCCGGCAACGACAGCGGTGCCGGCCATGTGTGAGACCTGGTCCATGCATTGGGCATGCGCGGATCCGGCGATGAGCAGCGCAAGTGCGGGTAGGAATGTTCCGGTGTTCGGCATGGCAGGCGTGTTCACACAAACCTAAAGAGGATCAGCAAGCGCTTCGCGCGAACGCACTGTGCTATCCCGTCCAATTCTCCATGATCCTCTCGCCCACCGGCGTCATCACGCTCTCCGGATGGAACTGCACGCCGCAGACATTGTACCGCGTATGCCGCAACGCCATGATGATGCCTTGCGCGCTGCGCGCGGTAACGCGCAGGGAGGAAGGGAACGTCGAGGGTTCAGCGGCCCAACTGTGGTAGAGCCCCACTTCGAACGGCGCTTCGATCTCAGCGAACAACGGATCGGTTGCTTCAGAGTCCCGATCCATCGGGAGTGCTTCCGGAAAACACGGCACCACAATGCCGTGCATCACCTTCTCCTGGTTGAACAAGGTTCCGCCGCAAGCTTCCACGATCGCCTGCATGCCGAGGCACACGCCCATGATCGGATGCGTGGGCATGAGCTTCTCCAACAGTTCCATCATGATGCCCGCCTCACCCGGAAGTCCCGGGCCTGGCGAAAGCACGATGCGGTCGTAGCGCGCGGCTTCGTCCACAGTGATCGCATCGTTGCGGATCACATCGATGCTCGTGCAATGCGGTTCCAGCAAGTGCTGCAGGTTCCACGTGAAGCTGTCGTGGTTATCGAGGAGGAGGAGGCGCAAGGGAGGAGGAAAGGGGAAAGT
>JBATMK010000248.1:0-10648 GCA_049289815.1 Flavobacteriales bacterium | reverse complement strand
CGCCAGATGTGCTCGAAGAGATACGCGCGCTCGGCCGTTTCGTTCAACAGCATCTCGCCGTTGATGCCCACGCCTTTGTTCTCGTTCTTCTCCGTGTCGTACCGGTTGATGGAACCACTGTTCATGTAGAACAGGTTCTTGCCGTCCTTGCTCATGTTCAGCGCGTAGGCGAAACCGTCGCCCATCTTGTTCAGGATCTTCGTTTCGCGCGTACGGATCTCGAACTGCCAGAGATCGAAGCCCTTCTCGAAGCGCGCGAGGTAGTAGAGCTTCTCGCCGTCCTTGCTGAGCACTGCTCCGCTAAGGCTGCTGGAGTTGGGCGTCAAGCGCACCTTGCGATCCTCCAGTCCGGCGAAGTCGATCTTGATGGGCTCGACTTTCTTGTTCTTCTCTTCCTCCTCCTTCTTTTTTGCATCCTTCTCTTTCTTTTCCTTTTTCTCCTTCTCGGACTTGTCATCGTCGTCGCCATCCTTCTTCTTCTCTTCCTCCTCCTTGGCGAGCGCTGCTTCTTCCTTGGTCATCTTGAACTTGTCATAAGCTTCCTGCGTGAGGAAGAGCGCGTAGGCATCGCTCTGGCCACCCCAGCTCGCGTGGTTCTTCATGCCGTCACGGTCGCTCACGAACACGATGGCCTTGCCTTCCATGGCCCAGCGCGGCACATATCCACCGTAGCCGCTCCTGGTCAGGTCCACGATCTCTTTCCCGCCTTCCGCGCTCACCAGGCCCACCTGTCCGATCCACTGCTCATCGTGCAGGAAATTCAATACGAACCACTTGCTGTCCGGGCTCCATTCGTACCACTGATCGCCATCGCTGTAACTGTAGTTCTTGTTGCCGGGAACCACCACGCGTGCCTGCTTGCTGGCCAGGTTCAGCACCTTCAATGTGGTGCGCTCTTCCAAGTACGCCACCTCCTTGCCGTCCGGTGAATAGGCGCACTGGAACTCCTCCGCAGGTGTGGTCAGCAGCGCTTCCTCCTTCAGCACAGTGGCATTGAAGAAGTACTTCTCCTCCTTGCGGACGATCGTCGTGGTGTAGAGGTCCCAGCTCTGGCCACGCTCGCTGGCGTAGAGCAGGGTGCGGCCATCCGGGCTGAAGCTGACGTTGCGCTCCTGCTCCGGTGTGTTCGTTACGCGCCGTGTGGTACCCTCGGCCACGGAAGTCACGAAGACCTCACCGCGGTTGATGAACGCCACTTCCTTGCCGTTGCTGCTGATGTCGTACTCATCCGCATTGTTCACGTTGATGGTTTTCTCCGGGTTGTACCGGCCGTCGGTATTGATGCGGACAGCCAGTTTTTTCGGCTCGCCACCATCGGTCATGGTGTACAGTTCGCCACGGTAGCTGAAGCACAGCATGCCGCCGTCGCTCATGCTCAGGTAACGGACCGGATGATCGGTGAAGCGGCTCACCTGTGTGTTGGCCCCTCCGGTGGCGGCCATTTTGTGGATGTTGAACGAACCCTTCTCCTCAGTGAGGTAGTAGATCGTATTGCCATCCTTGCTGAAGATCGGATTGCGGTCCTCACCGGCGAAGGTGGTGAGCTGCTTGTACTCCTTGGTGGCCGGGTTGAAGGTCCACACGTCGCGGGTCACGCTGCTGGTGTGGTGCTTGCGCCAGGTATCCTCATAGCCCTTGCGATCATGGTAGGCGATAAGGGTCCCCGCCGGGTTGTAGCGAGCGTACTGCATGGCGATGGTGCTCAGCTGCATGGGGCGGCCACCTTTCACCGGGACCGTGTAGAGCTCGCCCAGGCCGCCGACCGGGAATTGTTGCATGTGCACATCATCCTGTCGGCCGCCATAGAAGATCACCTGACTGTCGTCGGCGGAGAAGTCGCTGGGCGCTTCACCGCTTGAATCGAACGTGAGCCGGGTAGGTACACCGCCGGTACTGGGCATCACGAACACATCGGCATTGCCATAGCGGATGCTGGAGAAGGCCAGTTGCTTGCCATCGTGGCTCCACACCGGCGCGTAGTCGAAGGCTTCGTTGGTGGTCAGCGGCACGGCATCACCACCGGTCGCCGGAACCCGCCAGAGATCACCTTGGTAGCAGAACGCGATGGTCTGCCCATCGGGGCTGATAGCCGAATTGCGCAACCAGAGCGGTTCGCTCTGTGCGATGGAAGCAATGGTGAGGATGGTGGAGGGTAACAACAACAACGAACGTTTCATACTTCGGGGGTCTTTTCGTGTAGGCCGCTAAACTATCCGCCCCAAGCCAGCCCCGTGCGCCAAGGCCATCACGGGATGAACCGTTGGCGGATGCACCTTTGTGCACATGAACACCGCAACTACACCGCGCAACCTGGACACGATGGCCACCCATGCGCGTGTTTGGGTTTACAAAAGTGCCAAGGCCATAACCCCGGCGCAGCGGGCGGTGATCCTGGATCGCGGGCATACCTTCACCTCAACATGGGCAGCGCACGGTGCCGCCTTGGATGCTTGTGTTGAAGTGCTGCGCGATCACTTGGTGGTTATCGCCGTTGATGAACAACAAGCCATGGCCAGTGGATGCAGCATCGACAAGAGCGTGCATTTCGTGAAGGAGTTGGAACGTGACCTTGGCCTGCCGTTGACGGATCGCATGGTGGTCCTGTTTGAGAAGGACGGTGCCATCGCAGCTTTCCGGGTTCCGGAAGTCGGGGATCTGCTGAAGCACGGGGTGTTGCACGCCGATACGATCGTGTTCGATGATCTTGTGAGCACGGTCGGCGATCTGCGCAAGCGCCTGCGTGTTCCGCTGAAGGCGAGTTGGATGTCCAGGTTCCTGTGAACCGCCACCGCCTGGACGCACAATGAACGTTGGCTAAATTCGTTTTCAGGCGCACGAAACAATCCCGACCCCATGCTTGCTCGTATCCATCGCTTCCTTTTCATCTGTTGTGCACTGTTCGCACCGCTGCTCTCCATGGCCCAAGGCAACATGGAGGACGTGGTGTACTTGAAGAACGGCAGCATCATCCACGGTGTCATCATCGAGCAGGTGCCCAACGTGAGCATCAAGATCCAGACGGCCGACCGCAACGTGTTCGTGTTCCGGATCGAAGAGGTGGAGAAGATCACCAAGGAGGCCACTGTCACCAAACCGCGTCAGGTGCGGGGCGATGATGAGGCGCAGCGCCTTGGTGATACCGACATCAAGAAGAGCGGGTACAGCATGATCGCCGAGATCTGCCCTGCGGTCGGCATCGATGAGGTTTCGGAGAAGTCGTCGATAGGACTGCAGGTGATCAATGGTTACCAGATCAACCCGCACTTCAATGTTGGTATCGGGCTTGGCTTGCACAAACACATCAGCGCGAACAGTTACGCGCCGGTCTTCCTGGACCTGCGTTTCGCCTTCATGGCAAAGCGGGTATCACCTTACCTCGATCTTGCTGGCGGATGGGCGCTCGGTCTGGTGGAAGAATTCGAGAGCGGTGTGTATTTCAACCCGGCCTTCGGCGTCAAGTTCTTCGTAAGCCGCAATACAGCATTGCAACTGAGCCTTGGCTATCGCTATCAGGAGACCAACGAGCGCGTTACCCTTTACGACAACAATTACCAGTTGTATGTCGTGGAGCAAGGCACGAACTTGAACGCCGTCACGTTGAAGTTCGGTGTGAATTTGTAGGTCAGGGCCGATCGAAGATCGCCTCCCTTCGAGCAGGTCGTTCCGCGCCACGCCACAGGAACCCAGGTAGCAACTGCTCATCCAATGGGGCTTTGCTCAAGGGCCACAGCACGGCGTCCGGTTGGGTGATGAAGGTCACGGTGTGCACCTTGGCCTGCCCGGTGGTATCGCTGGAAATGGCCACATCGATGCGGCTGCAATCAGCGGTGTTCATGCCCATGATGCGTTCCACACTGTCCTTCATCTCCTTGGCGAAATACACCGTGCGGCTGTTGCCTTCAGCCACCACCGTGCGCAGTTCATCGTCGTCGAAGAAACCAGTGAGCGTGCTGCCGGTAACCTGGTCGTACCGGATGCTGTCCGCTTGAGAGGCCATGAAGGCGTTGCCACGCACGAACAAGCGGTGCGCCTTGCCATTGCGCAATGCGATCCGTACGCTGTCGCCGGTGATCTGGTCCTTGCCGCTCCACAGCACCGGCGACCGGAACATGTGGATGACGCTGTCGCTTTCCGCGTAGACCAGGCTATCACACGCGCCTTGGAGATCCCTTTTGAAGAAGCGGACAGCATGGTAGGCCCGGATCAAGCGCTTTCCGCTGGTGCTGTCACCTGTTGCGTGCAGCGAGTCCCCATGAAGGAAGAGGCTGTCGCCACCGATCAGCATCACCATTTCGGCATGGCCTGTAACGATCGACTTGTCGCGTACCTCGTCGTACCACGCCCGATCACCGCGCACCAGGAGGTCGTTGGTGGTATCGCGGATGGCCACATTGCCGAAGGCCTGGCCGATCCCGCTCTTGCGGTCGTACAGGATGCTGTCGCCATTGATCTCCTGTTCGCGGCCGACAATGCGCGCCCCGCGCCCGAATCGCGCGAGATCATTGCGGGTATCGTACCAACCCTCGTTGCAGTACACCACGCTGCTATCCTTCTGCGTGATCTTCGTGGGGCCGAAGAACCTCGCTATACCGCTGGCCGTTTCGTAACGCAGGGTGTCGCTTTCGATGGTGCGTTCCGGATGTACCAGCCGTACGCTGTCGCTGAAGAGGAAGGCCCGATCACCGGCCATGTACAAGCCACGCCGGCTCGTAAGGGTGTTGTTCTCTTTCCGGCTCACGATGATGCCTCCGTTGCTGTAGATAGCGGTCCGGGACCGCAGGTCATAGACCAGCGCATCCGTGGTAAGCTGAATGTCCGGATTGGTGAGGATGACATCAGAATTGTCATGCCGGGCTTGACCCGGCATCGCACCTTTTCCTTGCATTGAAGCCCGACGATCCTTGCCATTGTAGTCCAAGCGATGCCCTGTGATCCGCAGCGTGTCGCCTTGCGAGATGGTGACGCGGCTGAAGGCCTTCACGCTTTGGTCCTCATAGATATAGGCGCTATCGCAGGTCATGATGGCATCCGCATGCCTGAACCGTGCGTTACCCAAAAGCCGCTGGGCCCCCGGCGCGATCGAATCATCGAACACCAGTTTGTCCACGCCCAGGATCTCGATCCGGTCCGACTGGGCCTGAGTGGAGAGAACGGCGGGAACGAATAGCACGGACAGCAAGGCACGAATGCGCGAACGACGAAGAGGGAACTGCATGGTGGCCGGTGCGGGATGGTCGCGCCCACTCAACAGTCGTGCCTTGCGGCGATCGGCATTGCTCCGGCTCACGGTGGCGAAGATCGTCTTCGGCCGCCGCCATGTTGTCCATCGCCGTTTGAAAACTCCTCGCGGGACGCCGGATCAACCATGGGGGCCAACGCCATCTTCGCGACATGGGGAGGACCTTCGAGCATTTCTGGGAAGGCGTTTACCATGGCGCCATTGAAGGGCTCACGCTCCTGCTGGTGCTCTTCGTGGTGCTCTCGGTCTGGGGCGTACTGAACAACAGGCGCTTCAAGCCCAGTGAGCGGGGCGGCATCATCCCTTGGATGCTGCTGTTCTTCGCCTTCGCCCTGGTGTTGGTGTTGCGCGCCTTCGATGGTCCGTGGCCGTTGGCGATCGCCATCAGCGTAGCCGTGCTGGTGGCCGGTTTCCTTGGCCGGGTGGTAAAGGAGAAGGACCTCTGGCTGCCCGCCATACTGCTGGCCGCCCTGATGGGTATGGGCTACATGCTGAGCGCACTGTTGCTGGCCCTTTTCGGCGGCTTGGTATT
The DNA here is from genome assembly GCA_049289815.1 of Flavobacteriales bacterium. Lineage (GTDB taxonomy): Bacteria > Bacteroidota > Bacteroidia > Flavobacteriales_F > PHOS-HE28 > PHOS-HE28. The sequence continues at coordinate 4,877 of JBATMK010000248.1, read as the reverse complement.
GCTCTTCAGCGCCCGCCGATGAAGAAGAAGACCGATAGCCATAACGCACCGCTCATCGCATTGGGTGTCGGCATCCTGGCCGTGGTGGGAGCTGGCTATCTGCAATTCGGGGTGCACCGCGCAACGGGCATGACCGCCGCCGCCGCGCTGAACGTATTGGCGGACGGCCTCCTCGAGAGCCGCGTTGAGCACCGGCTTCGCATTGTGGAAGTCGAGGTGGATGCGACGGTGCTGGACAGCATGCAGAGCAACCTACCCTACAGCGGTACGGAGTGGGAGAAGGCCGCATTGATGGATAACGGCATCCGTTATCCGGTGGAGTTCCGTTATCGTGGCTACGGGGCCATCCACCACATCGGCAAGAAGAAGTCATTCCGGCTGAAGTTGAAGCGCAACGGGCCGTTCGGACCGTACGAGCGGTTGAACTTTCTCAACCCGAAGTCCTTCAACATGATCAACGTGCACATGTCCTATTGGATCGCCGCACGGATGGGTGTGGCCGTGCCATACGACGACATGGTGTTCATGCGGTTGAACGGCAAGGACCATGGGGTGATGCATATGTGCGAGCAGGTGGATGCTGATTTTGAGCGCAACCGGAACCTTGCTTCCGGCGATGTCCCGATGTACAAAGGCGATTTCGCACCGACCGCCATGCGCGATAGCGTGCAGCACGGCCTGCTTTGGCGTTCGGCGAATAACTGGCAATACCAGGGTCAGGCGGATAGCACCGATGCACGGCGGAAACTCGAAGGCCTCATCCATCTGGTGAACACGAAGAACCTTCCCTGGCAACAGCGCCGCGATTCGCTGGAACGGATCATCGATGTGGATGCGTTCCTGCGCTTCGCTGCTGCCATGAAGGTGCTTGAGACGAGGCACATCGACAACTACCACAACCAATTGTTGGTTCTCAGCCCTCGCACCAGCAAGTTCTATCCGGTCATGTGGGACCCGATCTTCCTGTTCGCGCCAGCGGACGAACCGCTCTATCCCATGTACGATGCGCTTTCGTTCTGGCTGTTGCACGATCCGGAGTGGCGGTGGAAGCGCGACCGGTATATCGTCGAGGCCTTGGGCATTCTGCACGGCGACAGTTCGGCGTACCGCTACATGGACGATGTGATCGCCCGCATCGAACCCAGTGTGCACGCCGATCGGAACAAGTATGGTGTGCTGAGCATGGCCGGCCAGGATGTGGATCGCTACAGCGTGCTGCACTGGGCCTATTCCATCGAGCAATTGCGCAAACAGATGTCCGCACATTGGAACGCGCTGCTCGGCGAATTGGAGGAGAACAACATTCAGTTGAAGCACGCAGCGAACAGCGTCACCGTCACGGGCACCGGTGTTCCTCCGGTGGAACTCCTCCTCATCGGTGATTCACTGCAAGTGGATGCGACCAGCGGCGGAAAGGACTACCGCATCGATGTGATCGAAGAGAACGTAGACACATTGCGCGTGCGGATCTTCCCATGGACCGCCCGGAACGAGAAAGGCAGTTTGTACAACGATGGTCAGCGGTACACCTTGCAACCGTGGGACGTAACGGTGCGCATGGCCAAGGGCCGACTGCGCGATGCGAACGCAAGAACCTACTTCAGCCATGGCGAGGAAGCGGCGCGGTAGCAAGCTGTTCCGGTGGTTGTTGTGCATCGGCTTGCCGATCGGGCTGCTGTTCGGCGCGTTCCGGACGGGTTGGTATCAACGCGTCGGGAATTGGCCGCTGGGGATCCGGGCCGGGGAAGTGGCGGCGTACGCCGGACTGTTCGATCGGCGTGATCCCGGGCAACAGGCTGCTGAGGGAGAAGTTTGGAGCATCACAACAGCACAATACAGCAGCAAGAAGAAGCGGAAAAAGCGGAGCGATGCCGATTGGCGCATGGCCGCCTTCCAGGCCGAAGGCTACTCGGATTCCGTTGAAGTGCGGCGCGTGATCGATGTGGAGGGAGCTTGGGAAGTGCGCTTTCCGAAGGACAACTATTTCAAGGCGCAGCGCAGATGCTTGCTTATTCCTGCCGATGACCCCGCGCTGCTGGTAGACCAAGCCTGTGCAATGGCCAAGGAACTCGGCTTAGCCGTTCCGGAACGTGAACGAGTGCGCGTGGGGATCGACGGCGATCCACAAGCCTTCGTTGCTGAAGAGCACATCGATGAAGTGTTCCTCGACAAACGTGGCTATAGCGATGCTGTGGTGTTCAAGCAAGGGTTCAGTTCCCTTCATCCCGAACACTGGCGACCGGATACGGAGAACGACTCGGCCTTGGCGGAGGAGATCCTCTTCAAGCAAGCCGCCATCATGGCCGGTACTGGCGATGTATCCAAGCACATCGATCTCGATGCTGCTGCCGCTTGGCTGATCATGTGCGATGTTGAACGCCGCCGCGACCCGATCATGGAAGAGGCTGTGTTTGCCTTCGATCGCCAGACGGATCGGATCGTGCCATTGTACCGGCCGGGAAGTGGGGCTCAGCAATGGCGATCCGCGGGGATGGCGGTGGCCAACGTCTTCAGCGCGCTCCTGGCACGGCCCGACTTCCGGGAACGGATGGAAGCACTGCGGAAGAAGATCGCCGAGAGGGATTCCATTCCAACAGGATCGTCACGACCGCTGTCAGGTCCGGTGCAACTGGCGTGGTTGCAGGACGCGTTGCCCTCGTCGACCGCCACCACCAGCGAGGCCAACGGCGGCGGACCGGTCACCACGGTGGTGAGCCTGGCAACCATTGCCCAACGCATGGGTGGTACGGCATCCGGTGATACGCTCCGCTTTGTGCGGGGCAAGTACAACATCACCGAGGATGTGATAACACCACCGAACTCCGTAGTGATCCTGGAGAAGGGAACGCGGTGGTTCATCGCACCGGGTAAGCGCGTGGAAGTGAACGGCAGCATCACCGCGAACGGCACCGGCCCGAACCCTGTTTTCATCCGGCCCGGAGGCGATGGGCCGCATGGTGGCGTCATCGTCAATGGGGTAGAGGGCAGCCGTTGTGCGATCACAGGATTGCAGATGAGCGGCGGGGGTGCTACGAGCATGCTCGACTTCCGGAATACGGATGTGCAAATGACGAAGTGCATTCTCAGCGGCGCGGCTGGAGGGCCATTGGTTTCGGTACAGCGCGGCAACGTTCATGTTTCGGGTTGTGCGTTCCTGCGCACCGATGGCGATGGGCTGAGGTTGCTGAATGCCGACGGGAAAGTGGAGGCCACCAGCCTCATGGGTTCGGCAGACCAGGTGAAAGGAAGCGGGGTGAGCATCCTGGGAGGTAAGATCCTGGTGAACGAATGCCGCTTCAGCGATCTTCCTCAGGATGCGATCCAGGTGAGTAATGGGGCGGAGGTGTTCGTGTTCTCAACCGGTATTGAAGGCTGCGGTTCCGGCGTTGCGGCGCTCGATGGGGCGAACGTGTCCATGAGCAACGGTTCCATCCTCGGCACTGGTGCAGCCTTCCGAGCGGCACGCACCCAGCAACACCGGAAGGGTGGAAGCATCTTCTACATGGATCTGCGGCTGGATGGGAACAAACGTGATCGCGATGTGGACGCGGTATCGAAAGTGACAGCCATGGATGCGATCGATCCCAAGGTGTGGGCGGCCTTCGGATTGGAGCCCGTGAAGGCGCAGTGATCGCTCCGATACCTTGGCAGCGTGAGCGAAGCCTTGGGACACCTGCTGCGGCGCAAGGCCGTGGAGAACCGATTGCTCGGCATCGGTGGTACAGGCAAGGCGCGCGTGCTTATGTACCACGGTATCGGCGAGCCGGGTTGCCATATGGTGAACATCCGGCATATCGGCGTGGATGTGTTCGAGAAGCATCTTCAACTCTATCGCGAGCACTTCAACGTGGTCCCATTAGAGGCGCTCTTCAAAGGCGACCGTCATCCGGACAAGCTCACCATAGCGCTCACCTTCGACGATGGCCTTCGCAACAACCTGACGAACGCATTGCCGCTGCTGGAGAAGTACTCTACGCCGGCATCGTTCTTCATCACCGGTGCAAACCCGCTCGGCTTGCGCATCCTTTGGGGTGACTTGCTCGACTTATCAGCACACATTGGCGAACGGAAGCGGGTAACAGCCGATGGCCAGGAGTGGAAATTGCTGAACAGGCACTATCGCACGGGCGAAAAGAAATTGCGCGATCGCATCAAGGAACTCGGTGCGTGGGCCCCGAAGCAGCAGTTGTACGATCAGTTGGCGGATCAATTGGACGGACCGTTGCAACCGTTGCGCATGTTCTGGGAGTTGATGAACGATGCGGAGATCATGCAGCTGGCCCGGCATCCGCTGGTGAGCATCGGCAGCCACGGTTGGTGGCACAACAACATGGGCAACATCCCATTGGCAGATGCCATGGATGAAGTGCGGAGCAGCAAAACCTATCTGGAGCAACTCACCGGTAAAGCGGTCGCCGGTATCGCATGGCCCGATGGGTCATACTCAGTGCAACTGACCAAAGCCGCACAGGCCATGGGCGTTACACATCAACTGGCAGTGAGCTATCTGCAACCCGATGATGCGGACAACCCCGGTCTTCTTGACCGCTTCGGGGTCTATGACTTTCCCGTGCATCCGCGCTTCCTGCTTCACAACATGGCGCGCGATGCTGCCTGAAAAAGGTCAAGGCTTCGGCTTGGCCGCCTTCTTCTGCTGGTATGCCGCGTTCATTCCGGCGATCACATCGTTGCTGATGTCGAGGCCGGGGTTGCCCGGCCACACTTGGCCGCCGGGTTGCATCATGATCACGTAATCGAAGCCGGCGGTCTTGTTGTACTCCTCCAGGAATTCCTTCAACGCCGTGGTCATGTCGCCCATGATGCGCATCTCCAACTGGTCCATGGCATCGGCCGAGTTGGCCTGCAGTTCCTTCAAT
>JBATMK010000247.1:0-51980 GCA_049289815.1 Flavobacteriales bacterium | reverse complement strand
GCTTGCGGTGCTTCTCCACGTTGGTGTAGACCTGCTGCTTGATGTCGAGCCGCTCAACCACGACCTCGATCACCCAGTCGCAGTCCTTGATCTTCGGCAGGTCATCCTCGAAGTTGCCGGTGCTGATCCGCTTCGCGAAGCGCTTGTCGTAGATGGGTGAGGGGCTGCTCTTCAGCGCGGCGGCCAAGGCGTCGTTGACGATCTTGTTCCTGTCCGTTCCTTCCTTGGGAACGATATCGAGCAGCAGCACTTCAGCGCCGATGTTCGCGAAGTGGCACGCGATGCGGCTGCCCATGACGCCGCTGCCGAGCACGGCGACTTTCTTGATCTGTCTGTTGGCCATCAGAAAAGTTGTTCTTGTTCGAGGATACGATCGAGCTCGGTCATTACGATCCGAAAGCTCTCCAATTGCTTTTGCGTGAAGCGGCTTTGCACGGCCTGGTTGAATTTCACCACGGTATCACGGCTCACATCGCGCATCGACTTGCCTTTCGCGGTGAGATGTATCCGGACCACACGTCCATCGCTGGCATCGGCGGCGCGGCGGATCAAGCCCGCATCCTCCATGGTCTGCAGGGTGCGCACCAGGCTGCGACTTTCCATCCCCATCTTCGGTCCCAGCTTGGTGCTGGGTGTGCCCTCAGGATCCACGCTCAAGAGGATCTGACCGATGGCCATGGTGCCACCATACTTGGAGGCTTCGCTGTTGTAGATGCGCGAAATGCGGCTCCACACTTTGCGGATGGGGAAATCGATGGTCTCTTCAGGCTTCATGCTCGGTGACCTCGGTACGAAAGTTAGGCCCGAATGTTATGCGCGCATAACATGTGGGAGAATTTCTTCCACCCGACCACCGTTCTCAACACCACTAGCTTCGCCCACCAAATCCCTGCTATGCGCCTTCAACTTATTGCCGCACTTGCCGTCCTGGTCATCATTGCTTCCTGCAAGAAGGACGAAGAACCTGCCCCAACACCCGCTGGCCCCACCGGCCCGCAGCTGGTGCTGAAGTTCAAGTTCGATAGCACGCAAATGCGCCTGGATGAACTGGGCCAGCCCGAACCCAACCTGCCGGCCGGTCATGCCGCGCAGAACCCGCACTTCAACAAGATGAGCGCGCACTACGTGGAGTTCGCGCCCACCGCCTGGACGCTGCCCGGACAAGGGGCGGTGGTGTACCATGCGCCGGAAACGACAGCAGGCGGCGCGAACGCCATCAATTTCTCACAGAGCGTCCTCGCCGGTGAGGGCGGGACCTTCTTGAGCGTACCTCTGTCACAATTGCCCGCGGGCACCTACCCTTGGATCCGTGTTTCGCTGGGCTACCAGAACTACGATATCGACTTCCGCTACACGGACCTTCAGTTCGGGACGGGGACCTACGACATGCAAGGCACCGTGGCTTCGTTCATCGGGTTCAACACGTACATCGGCACCTTCATGATCAACGAGCAATCGTTGACGGTGAACGACGATCGGGCGCAGGGTTTCTGGGCCTTCGAGGTGATCGACCCGCTGGTGCCGACCGCACCGATCTCCGGTCAGTCGGCCGGTGTTACCACGGTACCGAACCCGTTGTTCGCTTCGTCGCCCATCCCATCGAATTCATGTTTGGTGACGGGTGCGTTCGCACAACCCTTGGTGATCACCGGCAACGAAACGGCGGATGTGGTGATCACGGTCTCGCTGTGCACCAACAACAGCTTTGAGTGGAACGACAACGGTGATGGTTTCTATGAGCCCGGGCCACCTGCCAATGACGTTGTTGTCGACATGGGCGTGCGCGGGTTGATCCCCACTGTGCAGTAGTTCACTGCGTTACGACGGTAGTATCGGCAGGCAGGGGAGGTGCAACTCCATCGATCCAGATCTGGATCGCTTTGCCTTTCTGCAGGGCCTTCAGCCGGTCGGCGGCGATCACGTAATCCCCGCCGCCTTTGCCATCGTCGTACACGTAGACGCTGTCGCAGGCGAACTCCAACGAGAGCGGGTCTGCGGAAATGCAGCGCACGTAAGGTGCGACGCTCTCGCGTTTGAGATAAGCGGAGTCACTTTCCGATACCCGCACGGGCAATGCGACCTCCAAGAAACCCATATCCGTGAACCCCGACTTGTCGAGGAGCATCACTTTTTGACCCCAGCTCTGCTTCTCGCCGAAGTTGGCCAGCAGCATCATCGAGGTGCTGTCGCCTGCGCGGCCGAGGAAAGTCGGCAACATGGTCCAGCTGTCATAGGCCGGCGCCGATGCTGCAACAACGTTCGCGTTGCTATCGGGCAACAGTTCGTAGCGGTACAGCCGAAGACCCTCGAACGTCTCCTCCGCGTTGGAGGCGACCATCAGGAAGGTGCCATCCTCCAGGTCGAAGGTGGTCTGGATCGCGAGCGTGTCGTGCTGGAGATTGTCAGCTATCTGCGGGAAGTTGATCGGCTCCAGCGCATCCGGGCCATGCCAATGGCTGGTGTCCCGTTGGGGAACAGTATTCGTGGTGCGTTGTTCATCAGACTGTGAGGGCGACGAACAACCAACAACGAGCAACGAAAGCACAGAGAATACGACGATCGACTTCGGACCCATCACTTGATCTCCACAACGTCGCCACTACCGGTAACGTTCTGCTTCAGGTCGGTAGGCTTGCCCTTGTACTTCACGCTTCCGCTGCCGGTAACGCTGGCGTTGAGGCTTTCGCTCACCTGCACGGCTATGTCGCCACTGCCGGTAACGGTGGTCATGGCGCGCTGGCTCTTCAGTTCAACGGCCTTCACATCACCGCTGCCTTGCACGCTCAGCACCACCTCCTGGCATTCGCCACCGAGCTTGATGTCGCCGCTGCCCTGCACGCTTGCCTCAACGGCCTTGCAATTGAAGGTCATGGTCACGTCGCCGCTGCCCTGCACATCGATGTCGATACGATCGCCACCGAACGCGTTCTTGCCGGTGACGTCCCCGCTGCCCATCACCGCGACACGATCGATGGCCGGCACAGCAATGCGCACCACGAATGGCTTGTCGGTGCTGTAGCACTTGCTCGTCTTGATGGTCCAGATGCCATTGTTCACGCTTGTCTCCAACAAGTCGGCAACGTTGGACTGTCCCTCGACAACCACACTCTGGGTGGCTGCCTGTGTCAGCTCCACGTCCACGGAACCCATGATCTCCACACCATGGAAGGCGGCCACGGTGAGGTCCTTCTTCACCGGATCGCCCGTTCCCTTCACACAATCGCTCCATAGGCCCGAAGTGTACAGATACAGCCCTGCGGCGGCGGCAATAGCGATGATGGCCAGTTTCATGTCCGTTCAGATCAGCGGTTGAGGAGCACGGTTCCTTCGAAGCTCATTCCCTTCACGTCGATCACGTAGAAGTAGGTGCCGGTGATGCACTCCTGCCCACCGAAGTTGCGGCCTTCCCAAACGATGTTCGCGCCGAAGCTCTCGAACTCCTTCTGGCCCCAACGGTTGTACACGAGCATCTTGGTGCAAGGTCCCAGCACAGCATCGGTGTTGATGGTGAACACGTCGTTCACGCCATCGTTGTTCGGGGTGAAGACATTGGGAACGTCGAGCTGCACGTACTCCTCATAGTTGTTCACGTTGTAGTTCTGCGTAGCAGCATCCGTGCAACCGAAGATGTCCGTGATGGTCAACGTGACGTTGAAGTCCTGGCCGTAGGTCAAGTCGAACACCGGGTTCTGTTCCGTGCTCGTATTGCCGTTGCCGAAGTCCCAGGACCAGCTTAGCGGTGCGGTGCTCAGATCGTTGAAATAGGCGCGCAGGCCATCGCAGCCCGGTTCGAAACGCACATTGAAGGCCGCGTCCGCAACACCCTGGATCAACACGTTCACTTGGTCACTGCTGGTGCAGGTATCATTCGTTACAACCACGGTGTAGGTGGTGGTGACAAGAGGTGTCGCCAGCGGGTTGGCGAGCGTTCCATCGTTCAGCGTGGCTGAAGGCTGCCATTGGTAGGTGCTGCCCGGAATGCTTGTCGGGTTGCCACCCAGCGTCACTTGTTGCCCCAAGCAAAGCGTCTGGTCCGGCCCGGCATCCACCGCCGGATCGTCGTTCACGGTCAATGTCATGGCATCATTGGCCACACAACCATTGCCGCTCGTGACGGTCAGGGTATAAACAGTGCTCGTCGGTGGATCGGCTGTGGGAGTGGCGCTCGTGGGATCGGTGAGATCTGTGCCCGGCGCCCATGAGAATGTTCCGCTGCCGCTGCCTTGCAAGGCTTCGCCGAAACCAGGGCAGACCCACAGATCCGGACCGGCGTCCACGGTCGGCAGGGGATCGATGGATACGTTGATATCGTCCGTGTTCACGCATCCGTTGCCATCCGTCAGCGTAACGGTGTACGTGGTGTTGCTGGTCGGCGAAGCGATGGGGTTCTGAATGTTCGGGTCGTTCAAACTTGCGGTGGGTGTCCACGAGAAGGTACCCGTGCCTTGTGCGTTCAGTTGCACGGAACCGCCTACGCAGAAACTCGTATCGTTACCAGCGGAAACCGTGGGCAAGGGGTTCACGTTGACCATCATGGAGTCCACGTTCACACAGGTATTGCCATCGGTCACTTGCACGGTGTAAGTAACTGTAACTGTTGGGTCAGCATCCGGGTTGGCCGCTGTGCCACTGCTCAGATCGGTAGACGGCGACCAGATGTACGTGCTTCCACCAGGACCGGTCGGCGCGCCACCGATGTTCACGCTACTGCCGGAGCACAAGTCTTCATCGGGACCGGCATCGGCGGTGGGCAAGGCGTTCACCGTGATGGTCACGTCATCGCTCGCGCTGCAGCCGAGGCCATCGGTGACCGTGACCGTGAACGTGGCGGTGGAAGTCGGGAAGGCCAGCGGGTCGGCGATGTTCGCATCGCTCAGATCCGTTGCAGGCGCCCATGAAAAAACGGAACCACCGGACGCGTTCAGTTGAAGGGTATCACCGATGCAGAGCGCATCATCCGGTCCCGCATCCGCTGGGGGCACTTGCACGTTCACCTGGAGCGTGGAACTGGCTTCGCACGCTGTGCCAGCACCAACCGTATATGTGTAGGTGCCATCGGGATCGATCGCTGGATCGAACACAGGACCATGTGGTTGCAGGTTGGGGTCCAACCACGAGCCGCTTTGGTCCGGCCCACCGATCAACGAGTCGATGAGGTTGAACGCTGTTCCACTGCCGCAAGCCGTAACGGTATTGCTGCCGCCGGGATCGAGGGCAAGTGCTTCGCTCACCACGACGAAGGCCGTGTCGCTGGGGCAAGGTGCAGCGCCCACCAGCACATAGTAATACGTGCCTTGTTCCGAAGTGCCAGGGATGTAGGTGCCGTTGCTGTTACTGCCGAACGGACCCGTCCACGTGCCGGTCGTATCGGTGCCCGAGCTCAATGGCAGATCGAACGGTGCATCGTTGCTGCAGACGTTCAATGAATCATTTGCGCCAGCCAGCGGCAGTTCGTTCTCGGTGATCGTTACCGATGCCGTGTCATTGCCGCATTGTGCATTGCCGACGACATAGTCGAAGACGTACGTACCGCTCGGGTTCAGCGCGGGATCGTACGTGTCGCTCACCGGCCCGTTGGCATCGGACCATGTGCCACCCGCGGTAGGAGTTCCGCCCAGCAAGGGGAACAAGGGTATGGTGGCCAATTGGTCACTGCAGATCGTTGCGCTGCCATCGACGCCCGCGGTCACGGGAGCTACGATGCTCACCTCAACAGTGTCCGTTGCGGAACAGTTGTTCCCATCGGTCACCAGCACGGTGTAGGTGGTGTTGGCGGTGGGGAAGGCGAGGGGATCCTGGATGTTGGGATCGCTCAACGTAGCGCCGGGGCTCCAGAGGAATGTCGTTCCACCGCTGGCGTTCAGTTGCGCCGTATCACCGAAGCAGATGGCGATGCTGTTGCCGGCATCGGCCTGCGTCGCGGGGAAAACGGTCACTGTCGTTGAATCCGAATTGGTGCATCCGGTGAACCCGGTCCGCTGCAGCACATATACCGTCGTTGTCGGCGGCGAGGCCATCGGGTTCAGGATGTTCGGGTCGCTGAGGCCGATGATCGGTGACCATACGGCGTTCGGGCCCGCAGTACCGATCAACTGCACACTATCGCCCGGGCAAATGGACAGATCCGGTCCAGCGTCAACGGCGGGCAGGTTCACAACGGTCACCAGCACATCATCGATCGAAGAGCAGTTGTTCAGGTCCGTAACAGTAACCGTGTAGGTTGTTGTTTGCGTTGGTGTTGCGATCGGGTTCGCGAGCGAATCACTGTCCAACGTTGTGCCTTGGGTCCAGTCGTAGACGCTTCCGTTGGGGCCGGTTGGTGCGCCACCGATCGCCACGCTCTGGTTCTCACAAATGGTCGTATCGGCGCCGGCATCGGCGATCGGCAATGCGTTCACCGATACCATCGCCGAATCGGTGCTGACGCAACCGAGGCTATCGGTGATCTGCACGTTGTAAACCGTTGTGGAAGTCGGGAAGGCATTCGGGTCGGCGATGCTTCCATCGTTCAAGGTGGCAGGTGGTGTCCACACGTAGGTATTGCCCCCGCTGGCTTGCAGCTGCGCGGTATCGCCGTTGCAGATCGTTGCATCGGGACCAGCGCTCACAGCGATGTTGCTGATGTTCACCATCACCGTATCGGTGCCGCTGCAACCGGCATTGCTCACCGTAACGATGTAAGCAGTGTTGCCTGCGGGTGTTGCCTGTGGATTGCTCAATGTCGCATCGTTCAAGGTGCCGGCCGGTAACCATGTGAACGTGCTTCCCGGAGGGCCTGTTGGTGCACCGCCGAGGAGAACGCTGTCACCTCCGCAGATCAATTGATCCGACCCGGCATCCGCTGCAGGAATGCTGTTGATGGTCACCGGAATGGTGATCGGCGTTGAAGGGCAACCCAAGGTGTCGGTAGCGAAAACGCTGACACTCCCGCTGCCCGGTGCGCCCCAATCAACCGTAACGGCGTTGCCGTTCTGGGTGGCGATGCTTCCGCCGCTGACACTCCATGTGTACACCGCATTGGCAATACTCGTCGCGGTGTAGGCAATGCCTGTTGCCTGCGCGCAGACAGCGCCCGGTCCTGTGATAGCGGTAGGGCCGGTGAAGGGTACCACGGTCACTTGGAACACCACATCGATGTTCTTCGGTGGGCAGCCGTTATCACTTACGCTGACGCTGAAGAGGTAGGGTTGCTGCTGGCCCTGATCGCATTCGGTATCCCAGCAGAACGTGGCGCCGATGGCGGCAAGCCCGCTATCGGGTGCGTTGATCGTGGCTGGTGGGAAGAACAGCAGCGGATCGAAGATGGTCCCGTTCGCGTTGAGGAACAGGGAATCGCCATCGACATCGGCGAAGTTCATGTCGAAGCACAAGTTGTCGCCCGCTGCCACTGAATAGCTCAGATTCAAGCTGCCACTGACGTTGGGCGTGTTGTTCGGAGGGCACACAATGGCCTGCAGTTGGAGATCACGTCGCGTCCGACCGATCAACAGCCCATTGCGGTATTCCTTCACTTCCACCGAAACGATGTAATTGCCCTGCACCGTGGGCGAGTATTGTGTAAGTCCCGTGGCCCCGTTGATGAACGAATAACCTCCCGCGCCGAAGGGTTGGGTCAAACTGAAGCCCGGTGCGTAAGGGCATTCCGGAATGGTCCATGGAAGAATAGGTGGAGGAGGTGTCAGGCCGCCTTGGGCATCGATGCGGTCGTAAGGGATCTCGAAGGAGAAGATCAGTTGATCGCCATCGGGATCCGTGGCGCTGTTCACGAAGGTGCTCGTGTCGTTGATGCACAGGAACGGCGTAGGGATGCCCAACCATATCGGGCTGCTGTTCACCACCAGCGGTGGGGGTACGAAAGCGTAATACCCGATTCCGGTCCCGTTGGGGTTGTCCAGGTTGAGGATGTCCAGGTTGCGGCAGCAGAGCTGGAAGTAGAGATGGTAGCCCGCGAAGTTCAAGGGCAGGTCAACCGTTCCGAGGAAGTTCCCGTTCACCGTGCAGAGCCCTTGCCCCACCGTGCACCCGTCCGGAAGGTCGGGTTCGATCAACAAGCTATCCGTGAGGAAGAGCTGCACTTCCTGGTACAGCACTTTATCCGCGTTCGGGTTGTTGTTGTCCTGAGGATAGGCGCCAACGGTGATGGGTGTGCCGTAGTCCTGCCCGAGCAGATCGTACAGGGTCTGGAAATTGCTCTGCGGGCCGCAGTTCATGAAGAACTGGATGTACACGTTGTAGCGGTACATGCCACTGCCCGGACTCGTCTCGCCCACGTATGTGTAGCCGAGGTTGCCGCCGACCAAGTGCGTTGCGCTGGCGCGGCCACCGATCAGCAACAACAGGCCGATCATCAGGTGGCGGGCGTGCCGCTGCAGGGCGGCACCAACGGATAGCGTGCGTGACTTCATCGTACCACCAGTGTTTTCGTTGTGCGGCCTGCCGCGTTGGAGATCGTTATCGCGTACATGCCAGCAGGCCATTCCGAAGCGTCCAGCGTGCTCCGCTGTGTGCCTTTTCCGATGCTCCGCTCAAACACCGAGGCGCCCAAGGTGTTCTGCACGCCGATGGTGGCCTCCTGCGCTGCTGGTTTTCCAAGGTCGATCTGCACCGCGTCATCCGCAGGTGAAGGCCACATCGTGAACGCCCCGAAGGCCTCCTCGCCGATGGCATCCGGACTACAGGTCCACGTTGCAACGAAGCCTTCCCAAGTGGTGGGCCCATTGCTCGCGTCCTGCCAAACAGTAAGGGCGCCATTGGTGCTGGTGAAGATCCCGTTGTTCGGCAATGCGTTCACGTTCGCTCCGCTGAACGACCCGATCATGGGGCTGAATTGGTCCGGTCCATCGTAGATCACCAGGAAATCGAAGTTCGTTTCGAAGGCGAACGACAAGAAGGTGAGTGTCACCTGCGCCGGTATGTCAGGGGCAATGGTGAAGACCCCGCTCGGTCCGGGTGAGTAGTCCTGTAGCGGGCCCCCATCATCGGTGAGGATCCCGGTACATGCGTTCGTGGTCTCGTCCTGGAAGCCACTGATGCTGCTGGTATCGCAGGCTGTGCTCGGCAGCACTTGGATGAGGTTGGTTTGGATATCCGTATCGCTGCCGTTGCCATTGGTCGCGGTAAGGCTCACCGTGTAGGTGCCAGGGGCGGTGTAAGTATGGGTCGGGTTCTGGTCGGTACTGCTGTTGCTATCGCCGAAGTCCCAAAGCCACGATTGCGGAAGGTTGATGCTCTCATCGGTGAAATAAACCGTGCCTTCGCACGTCACCAATGGGCTCGCGCTGAAAGCCGCTGTGGGCGGTACCGTCACGGCGGTGATGATGACGCTGAAATCCTCCGCCTGCCCGAACAATGGCGCATCGCAAGGGCCGCTCAACTCGCCCACCACGTCGGTGCTCACGCGCATGCGCACCGGCACACCGAAGGCAGTGCTCGCGGGTACATATGCGGTGCCGCTCGGGCTGGTGGTGCCCAGTGCGGAGAAGATCAACTCGTCGGACGTGAAGTCCCCATCCCCGTTCACATCCAGCCACACATAGGTGTCGCAATTGTTCTGATCGCCGGTAGTGATACTGATCGGATAACTGTTGCCTTCGGTGACGTTGGCCTGGTTGCCGCAGGTGCGGTCCTGGTAGCCTTCGCTGCCATCTATGCTGGTGTTGTTGATGCCGGCGAACTGCACGCCGAGTATGCCGTAGCCGCAGCACCAGCTTTGTGTTTGCGGGATACACAATGGTGCGATCGTTTGCCCACTGAGGTCAACGGTGATCAACGCCGTCAGCGTTTCCGTATCGCTGCCGTTCGGATTGATCGCCGTAAGGCTTACGGTATAGGTCCCGCTGGCCGTGTAGGTGTGCAATGGATCCTGGTCGTTGCTGCTGTTGCTATCACCGAAATCCCAGGTCCATCCGGTCGGAGCGTTCAAGCTCTCATCAGTGAATTGCACTACGCCATCGCAACTGAAGAGCGGCGAAGCGCTGAAAGCCGCATCCGGTGGCAATGGGTTCTCCAGGACCACGATCCCGTAGTCTTCGGCTTGCCCGTACTGGGGATCCACACATGGTTGTGGCAGCGGACTGAAATCATAATCGGCCATCACGCGCAAGCGTAACGGGGTGTTGAGAATGGGTGTCGCTGGCACGGTCACCGTGGCATTGATCCCGGTCACCGCAACCGCGGATGCCACTTCTTCAAGCGCGTCGAACGTGCCGCTGTTGTCCCAATCGACCCAAGCTTTCACATTGTGCGTGGTGATGCTGCCACAGGTTACAGCAAGCGTGAAGCTGCTGCCGGCTAGGACAGAGTCCATGATGCACGCCCGGTCAGCATAGCCCTCGGTCACCGCATCAGCACTGCTCACGTTCACATCCTCGAACGTGACATTGGTGATCCCGAAACCGGCCACGGTGCCGGGACTTGTCACGGGGCAGCCTGGTAGCGGTTGAGGGCCGTTCATGTTCACCGTTACCGTACCCGTGATCGTATCGGTGCCCAGGATGTTGGTGGCGATGAGCTCCACCGTATAAGTTCCATCACCGGTGTACGAATGCGATGGGTTCTGGATCACGCTCGTGTCGCCGTCGCCGAAATCCCAATGCCACTGATCGGGGATCCCGCTGGTGCCATCGGTGAAGTTGATCACGCCATTGCACGACACTGTCGGCGAAGCACTGAACTGGGCCACCGGCACTGCAAGGGGCGGTATGAAGCCCAGGCGCAGGTTGGGGCGGTTGACGGAGGAGAAGAGGTTGCCGATGTTGCTGACGCAGACATTCGTGTTCGGCGTGGCCCGCACCATCACACTATTGAAGGTGGTGGGGGTGAAGAACAGGCTGGCGTTGTTCGTTGAAAAGCCGTTGCTGAAACAGGTCTCGAACACCAGGTTGCTCGTTCCGTCCCAAGCGAAAGGCGCGTCGAAGACATGGGTGTTCCATCCACTGGCATCGGTGTAGTCCACCGGGCCGAAGACCGGCACCAAGCCTGCGATCCAGGGGTTCTGCACTTCTGTTTCCGTGGTCGCGCCCATGCTCAGGGTGAAGCCCTGCAAGGCCACCCCGTTCTCGGCCGAAACATGGAAGGCCAGACTGACGATATCGCCCTGGCCCATGCCCAATGCGATGAGCTCGCTGGCGCGCACGAGGATCTGGTGGCGGCTGCCGGGCTGGTTGTTCCCGTACGGGGCAGGATAGAAGTCCGGATCGTTGGACTGGGTGCCCGTGCCCAGGTCGAAATATTGCTGGGCCGATATCTGGCCGAAAGACAACACGAGCAGCGCGGCAGAAAGGCTATGTCGCCGTACAACAAGCCATAGGGAGCGGATAGACATTCGTAGGGGTCGGTGTTTTCCGCCGTGGGGCGGCCATGGATCGCGAAATATAGCCGCCGTCCCTGCTTGCGGGCGCCCCTTACCCAACTGTTCTTGTGCTCCATCCGAACCAACGACCGGGGATGTACGTATATCGGCCCTCTTGCCACACCGGTCGAGTGATCCGTGCGGTCCATCGAAGCGAGCGATGAACAACCTTACGAACCCGTTCCAAGTGGAGATCGGCCAGCAATGGTCGGTGGAAGCACGCGATCGCCGCTGTGCCCAGGACGGCCGTACGATCGTGTTCGCACACCAGGGCGAACTGACCCAGGACGGGTTGGCGGAACTCGTAGCCATTGCCGAGCATTATTCACTTGTGCAATGCGATGACGTCAGTACCCGCAAACGGCTGGTGGGTGTGCTCGTGGAGGGTTTGGAGAACGCACATCGGCACGTTACGGCCGCCTTCCGGCAAAGCATCTTCGCCGTGCTGACCTGTAATAACGAGCGCTACATGGTGGCCGTGGGCAATGCGATGCCGATCGTAACAGCAGCGCTGCTCTCACACCGCGTTTCGATCCTGAACGAAATGGATGATGTGGACGTGAAGGAGCACTACCTGAAACTCCTGAGCAACACCGGCCGCACGAAAAGCGGGGGGGCGGGCCTCGGCCTGCTCACCATGGCGCGCAAGAGCCGGCGGCCGGTAAGCTGTATTTCGGACCGGCTCGATGCGGCCCATGTGGGTTTTGCCATGGAACTGGTCGTGGTAAGGGGGTGAAAAGCGGAAAGTCCTGAACGGATCAGGACTTTCCAATAGGCCGCCTAGCGCAACAAGGGGGAAGCGTAGGAAGACGATACGAATGTAGGTGGTCAGGAAGTCCTGTCAACGGCCGTACCTGCTGCGTATTCGGCGAGGTAGGCGAAGCGTTCCGTGAGCACTCCTTTCTTGACGATGGTTGCCCGTTCGATCATTCCCGTGGGGTCTTCCCCGAGGAAGTTCGGCAGCACGTGGTCCACCAGGTCACGACCGAAGGCTTCGCTTGCATCGCGCGGTAGTTCGCAGGGAAGATTGTCAACGGCCATCACGGTCACGGATCCCGCTTGGCCAACGGTGCACTCCGTGGCCGAGGCCCGATCATAGCCCAGGAACGGCTTTGCGATCGTGGTGCTGCGCAGGGTGCTATCGATCGGCCCGCCAACATCGCAACTGATATCCGCGATCACGCGCAGCGAGATGCGTTCATCGCCCAGATCCTCAGCGCTCAAAAGCTTGGGGCCGCGTGGATCCCAGAAATGGCAGGCCATGTAGATATGCGCCCTGTGCGCGAACCGCGCGAACGTGCTCACGTGCCCGCTCGGATCGGCATGGAAAGCTGCCTTGTCGAAGTGTTTCCCATCGGCGCGTTGGTATATCACCTCCGATCCTGCAACGCAATACACCGGTCCATGGAAGGTGCCGTTCAGGAACGCCTCCGGTCCGACGCGCTTCACACCCCGTGTCTCCAACACTTCCATGGCACCCTTGCCCACGCGCCCACCACCGGTGAGGACGATCCGGAGGTCGCGCAGCAATGGCAGTGCAGCCAGGTGCCGCTCCATTTCCGCACGGTCGTAGCACTCGTTCGCGGGTTCCATGTCCGGTGAACCGTGATGCACCTGCCACGCCCTGAAGGCGTTGTAGCAACCCACCACACCGGCCCATTTGCCGAAGGCCAGCACGCGCTCGCCCTTGGCATCGGTGAGCAGTTCGTGGTCGATCAGGGTGATGCCCCGGTCCATGATGGCACGCAGCAACTTCCTGTTGTGTGGTTGCTTCTTGATCGTATGGCTGAAGAACCAATAGCTCTTGCCGGGCAGCAGCATTTCTATGGGAACCTCCTTCACACCCAGGATCAAGTCGCGATCGCCCAGATCATCCACCAGGGGTACTTCCTCCAGTTCATACTCGGCATCCATGAAGGCCCGCATGGGGCTATGCTGCACCACCAGGTCGAGATCCGGATAGGTATCCAGCACTTCGCGACAGAGCAACGGGGTGATGGGCACTCGCCGGTCCACGGGCTGCTTCCCTTCGCGGATGATGCCGATCTTCTTGTACATGTTTCCCCTTGAGCGGGCGGCGAAAGTATCACTGCGCTATAGGCCGCAACGTAGTGCCGTATCTTCGTACCGAGTTCTTTCACAACATGGGGCCGACCTGGTTTCGACAGCGGCTTCGTAGTGGTTGCAAGCATGCAGAGCGGCGATGTACGGCTCTTCAAAACGAACGTCAAGCCTTAACAGGCGAAGTAGACTACGCTCTCGCAGCTTAACAGCCCAAGGCTGTTCGGCTTAATCCACGTGAAGCACAGTAACGTGGACGAGTGCCCCTCGGGGAGGCCCGTCATCCTCCTTCCCGGATCAGGGGTATCATCATGGATGACTGGTCGGCGCGGTGGTCCGGAACGCTGATGAGACAACAGGACCTAAGTCCGCACTGGGGTGCCCTTTCCCAGGTGTGGATCGAAAACCAACGAAGAGGCTAAGCATGTAGAAAACATCCGTTGCGGTCGTTTGGACGAGGGTTCGAATCCCTCCGGCTCCACATCAGCAAAGAGCGGCACGTGCCGCTTTTTGCATTTCAAGGCATCGCCCCATGCCGCGTATGAGAACATTTTCACGCCCGGGCAACTTCTTCCGCAGCGCATCGTCAACGCAACCGAAAACGCGATCACATGATCACGCACGATAGCAAAGGACATACTCGACCACAGGCTTGGTTCGGTCTATTGAAGCCGATCAGCAAGGGTTCCAGCGCATTGGCGTGAACGCACCACATACCAACGCACTGTTCGGACCCGGCCTTACGCCGGGTTTTTTTCATGGTGCTTCAGAGATCGAAAAGGAGTTGTGCAATGGAGCGTATGGAGATGGACATGATGATGATCCGGGTGAACGCTTGCATGAGCAGCGGGCGCTATGGCGAGGCGCGCGAACTCTTGGAGCGCGTGATCGAGGCTGAACCTGCGCACGGCGTTGCCCACGG
Organism: Flavobacteriales bacterium; assembly: GCA_049289815.1. Lineage (GTDB taxonomy): Bacteria > Bacteroidota > Bacteroidia > Flavobacteriales_F > PHOS-HE28 > PHOS-HE28. Next base: position 37,647 of record JBATMK010000247.1, on the reverse strand, counting down.
TATGCTCGGTTGGATCTGCTGGGCACTCCTCGACGAGCACGAACGAGCAGCGGTGCACTTCCGTTGCGCCGTGCGCTGGGCGCCGGGCTACACCAATGCCTGGATGCACTTCCTGAACCTTCTTGCCAGCGACGGTCGTGCGGAAGAGTTGCACGAGGTCTACCATCGGGCGCTCATCATCCCGGGTATCGATCGTGCCGCCGTGCACGCGATCGTGGCGCGCTATCTGGAGCGTACCGGCCGATCGGATGAGGCTCTGCGCCTGTACCGGAATGCCAGGCGGGTTGCGGTGGATCCTTCAGCGGAGGCGGAATACCGCGCCAGTATTCTGCGCGTGCGTGGCCGTGTGCGCCGTGAACGTTGGACTGCCTGGATGTTCTGACGGCCGATGGATGAGTGCATGGGCGGATGCTGAAAAGTGTCCGCCCATGTCGTTCCATCATGTGCTCAACGCCCGCGGACCGTGCGGAGCAGGACGAAGCTGACCAATGTGCCCAGGATACCGGTCACCGCCGCGAGGACCACAGCGCCCAGGAAATACTGGGTTGCGTTCCAATGGATCGCTTCCAGGGTCAGTTCTCTTGCGCTGTCCACACGCACGCGATCGTCCACTACGAACAGGGCCCCTACCTTGTAGCTGGCGTAGATGATCACCGGTATCAAGGGCGGTATACTGATGTTGGCAGCGAGCAGGAACAGGATGCGGTTCAGCTTGAACAGGAAGGAAAGCGGAATACCCACTGCCAGTTGGAACCCCCAGATCGGCACGATACCCATGAAGAGTCCGAACCCGATGCTGGCCGCTTTCCGCATGGCCGTTTCCCCGGGGCGTACGGCTTCATCGCGCAGGATCTTGCGCAGCCCTCCCTTGAAGAACAGCTTCCGCGGCCAGAACCATAGTGCTGCGATCACCACCAGTGCTGTGTTCAGCGCGCTGATCCGCGCGAAGTCGATCACGGGCCGGAAGTGGCTCACCCGTTCCGGGAAGTCGTAACGCACGCTCACCGGTACGGTGGCGAACGGAACATCGCGCCAAGCGAGGCGCACGATGCTCTCGATCTCGTACTCGAAGCGGTGGGTGAACGTGAGCAACTGCGTGACTTCTTCCAGCGGATAGCAGCGGTAACCGGTCTGCGTATCGGGTAGCGTGATCCCCGTTTCCACCTTGAACCAGAAGCTGCTGAACTTGTTACCGAATGAACTCCGCCCCGGGATCTCAGCTTGTGCCATGTTCCGATCACCCATCACCATGGTGCCCGGTCGTTGTTCGATCACTTCCACGAAGCGCTCGATGTCCTCCGGTGCATGTTGGCCATCGCTATCGATCGTGATGGCGTGCGTGTAGCCTTTATCGAGGAGATGCTTGAACCCCCTTCGCAATGAATGGCCTTTGCCTTGGTTGGGTTCGTTGCGCAGCACCTCAATGCCGCTCACGCTCGCGAGCAATTCACGCGAACCGTCCGTACTGCCATCATCGACCACCAGCATGTGCGGCCCGGCGATCGCGCGGATGCGCGAGACGATATCCGCCAGCGTTCCCTTGTTGTTGTATGTGGGCAACAGAACGCAGGCGCGCGTCCGCTCCATACGTTCCTGCAAGCTGCCCAAGCTCTTCATCGCGCAAGCACCGCCTTCATCTTCACCAACACCACCGGTGTACCATCATAGGCGTCGGTATGTGCTTCAGCGTCGAGGCCGATCATGCCATCCTCGGTTCCGGCCAATGCGAGCCTGACATGGAAGTAGGCACACTTCGTCGGATCCACCGGTGTAAGGAATTTGATGTGCCGCGCGGACTTCAGTCGCAAGGTGGTGCCGTTCGCCTCTGAAGCCAGGTGTTGAAGCAACTGCACCATTGCAGCACCTGGCGTTATCGGGCGGCCCGGAAAGTGACCGCCATGCACTGCATGCTCGGCCACGGGTTCCACACGCCAGGTCCATGAACCCACTACATCGCCGTCCACCATCGCCCCGATGCGGAACATGCTGCGGACCGCTGCTTCGCTCATAGCACTGTGAAGACTTCCACGGGCACCGGCTGGTCCAGTACCGGCGAAGCGAATTTCACCACGGTGCGATCACCGTCAGCTTCCAGAGTCGTCATCTCGAACAGGTGGAGGTTCGACTTCGCGAAGCGCAACTCCATTTGCTTGAAGCGCTTGCCCAAGCGTGAAGCCGTTGGCATGATCACCACCAGCAGGTCGCCGTTCTCGATGAAGTACCGCGGTTTGGCACCGTCGCCCAGGGTGTGTTCACCGTCCATGATCTTCATCACCATGTCGTTCACACCGGCGTAGATCTTCTGATCCACCTCGCCGAGCACTTTTTCCTTTCCGTTCTCTTTCACCCGGACCTTCCCATCCACGGTCAGGATCGTTGTCGGTTGGGCACCGTTCAGTTCCCAACGGAATTTTCCCGGACGTTCATAAGCGAAGGTGCCCGGACTGATCGCGGGTTCCTTCAGGTAGTGCACATGCTTCTCCTGGGTGAGGGTGCATTGGATCGTGCGCGCGCTGCGGGCCACCGCCTTCATGCGGAGCACGAGTTCATGGTCCGGCTTGATCGGGGTGCGCGTATCCTGGCCGGATGGTGCGATCGACAGCAAGGCCATGAATGGCAATGCAGTGAATAGGCCCAGGGTCGTTCGGTTCATGTGTTCAGGGGATCCGTGTCGCAACGGACAAGAGTAGTGCCGTTCCTGCGGCAATGGGCAATGATCCGTGTTACCAGTTCGATCGTTCCGGGTTGCGTGTCGTGCAGCACCGCAATGGTGCCCGGTTCTTTCCTGCGTTCGATGTTGCGCATGACATGGTCGGGGGTCCAGGTCGTATCGAAGGTGCGAAGGTCCCAACCGATGGTGTGCACCAGGGTGCGGCGCACGGCCCGCGCAATGTTGGGGCTGGTAACACCGAACGGAGGCCTGAACAATTGCGTGCGCTTGCCCGTGGCTGCACGGATGGCTCCTTCGCAACGGCTGATCTGGTGGGCGGCCCGGGCCGAGCTCAGGAAGCCCCAGGTCCAATGGTGATCGTATGAATGGATCCCGATGGCATGTCCTTCGTTCACGATGCGCGATGCGATCGCCGGGTGCTCGTCCACGTGCCGTCCGATACAGAAGAAACTGGCGGAGACCTTCTCCTTGGCCAGTAGATCCAGCAATGCTGGGGTATGAACGGGGTGCGGCCCATCGTCGAACGTGAGGGCGAGCGTTCCGGGTTTGCCTTTACACCGGGCTTCCATGTACAAGCGGGACGGGAGGGTCAGCGATGCATAGATCGTGAAGACCAGCAGCAACACCAACCACAATGCGGCGACCCAGATCGGGAGCCAGGCGAAGAACACGAACACCAGGACGAGCACCGAGGTGATCAGCCGGACGATCAGTGCCACATGCCAACGCTTCATCGCTCCACCAGAATGGCACTGGTCTCCTCGCCATGTTGATCCACGATCAGCACCCGCGTTGTCCCGCTTTCCTTGTTGTCCGGCGCCCATCCAGTGTTCAACATGCGCAGGGCCATGCACAAGGCTTGCCCGGGTGTGCTGCCATGTGTTCCTGTGAAGGGGCGATAGTCGATGGACCGGATGTTCGGGGGAAGGATCGGTGGCACACCGCTGAAAGGATCCGCACCGAACAGCACAGCATCGGGCTGATGCTCGGCGAGTTCTTCGTCATTCCACCACTGCGCTCCGGCGTTTCTTTCCGCTGGCCAAAGACCGGTGATCCTGCCCAACGCATTGGTGCCTTTCGTCATCGATACGGTGAGGAACGATGCCCCTGCAGACAATGCGACACTGTTACCCAAGCCAGCCTCACGCGCCAAAGCATCGAGCAGCGGTGCATGTTCATCGGCTGCACCCACCAGCAGGTTGTGTGCGGGATGCTCTTCAGCTTGAAGTGTGGCGTTCAGCAAGGACCAATGAAAGGAAGCCAGGCCATGGCTGAAGGTGATGTTCGGTCCGTCCGCTGCAAGCAACAAGGCCATGGTGCCACCGACCGTATTGTGCGTGCTGCGCATGAAGCCGGTAGGTGAGAGGATCCCCCCGGCGTTCGTTTCGATCTCATCCAGGAAACCGATGGTATCGTCCACTTGGCCCAGAGCGGTGCCCATGAAGATCCCATCGGGCTCGGATACTCCCGCGTTGGCCAAAGCCTTCAAGGCGCAACACACGCTTTTGCGCATCTGCGTTGGCATGCGCCGCGCGGCGCCCTTGGTCAGCAGTTCAGTACCGGGCACATCGGCGTTGTCACGGTCCCACGGCAGTGGGTGGCACACAGCGGAGTTGATCCACAATTCCATCACGCGGCGCGGAAGAGGAGTGAGGTTCCATTGCCGCCGAAGCCGAACGAGTTGCTGAGTACCGTGCGCACAGGCATCTGCGTTGAGGTCTTCACCGGAACACTTCGGCAGCCGTCGATCATAGCGCCTGCGCGCGCTGTCGCAGGAACAAAACCGTGCAGCATCGAGAGCACACTGAACACCGCTTCGAGCGCACCGGCCGCTGCAAGCGTATGGCCCGTGAGCGACTTGGTACTGGTGAAGGGCGGCACCTTGCCGAACAGGCGTTCCATTGCAACGAGTTCGGTGAGGTCGTTGTTCTCGGTCGCTGTGCCATGCGCGTTGATGTGGTCGATCTGTGCGGCCGAAAGGCCTCCGACCTTCAATGCACCTTCCATGGCCTTCTGCGGGCCGATGCCTTCCGGTGAAGTTGCCGTTTGATGGAAGGCATCGTTCGCGTTCGCGTAGCCCGCAACGATCGCCAACGGCTTTCTGCCACTGGCCTTGGCATCTTCGAGACGCTCCAGGACGAGATAGGCCGCACCCTCGCCCAGGTTCATGCCCGCACGATCGGCGCTGAACGGCCGACAGGCCTTGGCATCCATTGCGCTCAGCGCACGGAAGCCCGCGATCGTGAACCCGCAGAGCGCATCCGCTCCACCCGCGAGCACCACGTTCGCGCGACCTGTCTTGAGCAATTGAGCACCGAGCATGATGGCGTTCGCGCTGCTGGAACATGCCGTGCTGATCGTGGCTGCCTGGCTCGCACCGAAACGTTGGGCCAGATGGCGCGCGTGATCGCTTACCTCATGTCCACGTGCCGCCGTGGCCAGTTGTGGAAGATCAGTTCCGCGATATCGGTAGGCGCGCTCCGTACGATCCATGCCGCCCACCGTGCTGGCGCTGATGAGCGTGATCCTGTTGCTCTTCTTCAATCCGATCGAGGCCATCGCTTGCTGCGCAGCGGCCAAGGCCAGCAGCACCGTACGCGATGGGTTGCCATCCGCACCGGCCAACTTCACTTCTGCCTTCAGCTCCTCATCCGCCAGGGGCACTTCGCCGAAAACGAGTTCCGGAAAACCGAGGTCGTGGATGCGCGGTGTTGCAATGGCGGAGCGCCCCTTTTGCAGCGCTTCAAGTTGTGCGGCAATGCCATTGCCGAGCGCGCTTACCGCGCCAATGCCTGTTATCGCGATGGCCGGTGGTACGCGTTCCATCATCCGCTGGGGCAACCGATCTGTCACTTCGAGTGCAGTCGAGAAGCTACTTCGGGGCCGCCAACTGCGCCAGGATATGATCGGCCATCGTGTTCACCGAGGTGAAGATGGTCCGGCCATCCTTGGGATCGGTGATCTTGATCCCGTAGTGGCGATCAAGCAACACGATCAACTCTAACGCGTCGATCGAATCGAGGCCAAGGCCATCGCCGAACAGAGGCGCATCGTCTGCGATGCTCTCCGGTTCCACTTCTTCAAGGTTCAGTTGCTTGACGATCTGCTGCTTGAGGTTGCGTTTCAGTTCTTCTCTGTCCATTTCAATGAGGCGTGAGGATGGCTTGGAGGCCGGTTGAGGTGAGGGGTGTTCCGGCGCCAGGGCCGATCAAGGCGAAACCCGCGAACAACGGGGCGGCGAAGATATCCGCCCAACCGACGATCACATGGTGCATGTCCTGCGCCACGATCATGTCCCCGGCAATGGTCAGCAACAGGTCGCAGTCGGGGCGTTCGCTCACCAGGCAGATGCTCGGGCCGAAGGCGCCCTGGCGGATGGTGATCTCGCCAGCTCCGGTATTGGGCAGTGTGTACACGAACACCGCCGGGCTGGCGCTCTCGCCGCGCGATACCGGTTGCCAGTGCTCCGCATCGGTTGCGGCGCTCGCGCTTTGGTTCATCGTGATCAGACCGACGGCGTTCGCGATATCAGCGCCTTCTTCACGCAGGATCCGGTACAACGGTTCAGCTGCTAGCAAGGCGAGACGCGCGTAGCGGTCCATCTTGTGGAACTTCGGATAGTCCATGCCCAGACCGGTGTACAGCGCGCGGAGCAGTTCCGTGTCCCCGCCGGTGCCATGGGCCAGTTCCGTTCCGTTGAGGGCAAGCCCTCCATCCTGCAACCGTGAATGGGCGATGATGTTCAGCATGCGTCGATGAGGATCGCCGCATTGCACCCACCGAAACCGGAGGAGGTCTTTAGCAGCATGTTCGATTGCGGGGTTCCGTTCTTCTGCAGCACGTTCAGCGGTGGAAGTTCCCCAAGGTCATTCGCGCCGAGAGACGCAGGCAACTGTTCCCTGCGCATGGCGTGCAACGCGAGAATGGTCTCCAGAACACCGGCCGCACCCAGCGTATGTCCGAAGTAACCCTTGTGGCTATTGGTCGGGATCTGTTCCATTCCCAAGCGACCGAAGGCCACGGCTTCCATGCGGTCGTTGTAAACGCTGCCGGTACCGTGCGCGTTGATGTGCCCGATATCCTTCGCCGTTCTTCCGCTCGCGCGGAGAGCTGCATCCACGGCACGCACCAAGCCTTCGCCCGTGCGGCTCGGTCCGCTGATGTGGTTAGCGTCGTTGCCCATACCACCCGCGATGTACTCGCCGAGGGGCGCAGTGAACAATGACGCATCGTTGGACAACACCACACCGGCGACCGCTTCGCCGAGCGAGACGCCATCGCGCGTGCGATCGAACGGCCTGCAGGGACCAACGCTCAATGCATGCAGCGAGGCGAAACCGCTCAACGTGAAATGCGAGAGCAGGTCACCGCCGAGCACAAGCACATGATCGTGCGATCCAGCGCGGATCAGGTCCGCCGCGAGTTTGATCGCCAGCGTGCCGCTCGCACAGGCGTTGCTCACAACGATCGGCGTGGTCGGGAGCGAAGCCCCGATGCGCAGGCGCTCGGCCAGCGATGGGAGGAACGCGGCTCGGGCATCACCCTTTTCCAACAGCCCGATCTCGCCCTTGGTGGTGCTCACGATCACCGCGCTCCGCCCGGCATCCGCATTGTCCGGGTTGAACACATCACGTGACAGCTGTTCGCGACACGTCGTGATGCACTTGAGCAATTGCGTTTCCAAAAGATGGTCCAATGTGCTCTCCGGGAATGCTCGGCCTACGCTAGCTGTTACACCACCGGGGATCATGTGTTGCACCAGGCCGCAAGTGCCCTGCAGCATGGCATCCAGCACCGCAGCACTTCCACTTCCGAGCGGACAGATCACATGTTCGGCACCGAGCAGGATCCTCATCTCAGGCGAAGCCATGCCGCTTCTTCCACGCCTTGAACACCTCAGGGGCATCCAATAGCAGCTGCTTCTCCTTGTCCAGGAAAACCTGGACGGTTTCGCCCGTAGCCACTATGCGATCCTTCAGCTTGCTGTGCACGGTGTAACGTAGGATGATCTTGGCGGCCGGTGTTGGCACGAAGGCCGTGTGGATGATCGCGGTGTCGCCATAGGAGAGCATTGCCTTGTGATCCACCACACTGCGCACGATGGGTGTGAACACGCCGTTCTCGTACATGAACAAGGCGTCGAGATCATGTTTGCGTCCCCAGGCCTCCCGGCCGGCTTCGAAGAACGAGAAGTAGTTCCCGTGCCACACGATCCCCATCGGGTCCAGGTCGCCGAAAGTGATGGGATAGGTGCTTTCGCACGCGAGTTCAGGAAACTGCTGCATCGCCTACAAGGAACACCTTCATTTCCATTTCGGCCAGTTGTTCTTCCCCTACGCATACCGCGCCGTGCAGAACCTGCACCTGTTCCAGACGGTGAGTAACGCGCACGGTGGTGTGGAGCGTTTCGCCGATCCGGGGCAAACGATCGATGGTCAGTTTGCTTACCGCCCCGATGAAACCGACCGGCGGGGGAGCACCATCCAACGCGGAGCGATAGCCCATGCCCAGGGCTGCTGTCTGTGCAACATTCTCGATCACGCCGCCTTCCAACAGCACGCCGTTCTCGGCGAACACATCGGTGGCCAGCACGTCGAAGCGGCTCAGCAGTTCATCTGGTGTGGCGCTCACCAGCTCATGCACCATCACCATCGGTGGGTGCTGTGGCAGGTAGCGTTGTACGGCGTCGCGCGCCAGCAGTGGGGTCGTCGGCATCGGCCCAAAAGTCGAAAAAGTTGAACCATTGATCGGGGCTCTGGTGGATCTCCACCTCCAAAGCGGCCACGAAGGCGTCCATCAACTCGTTCGGGGAGTGTCCGACCATGGATGGCGTAGCGGTGAAACGGTAACCGGGCCCATCGGTGCGCACCACGAAACAGAAGCTTACCGGCGCTCTGGTTGCGGATGCCATGGCGAAGGGGCCGAGCGGGAACAGCGCGGGTTTGCCAAGGAAGGACACCCGGCGCGCGCGCGCGTTGGGCATGCGGCGGTCTCCGTGCAAGCAGATCAGACGGCCCTTGGCAAGCGCCGCATTGATGAGCATTGCTGTGCCCACCCCCCCGTCGGCCGGGATCACTTCATAGCTCGCTTCTTCAACGGCCTTCCGGTGCACATCCTTTACCGCTTGGCGCTCTGCGTCGAGCATTACCACGCTCACTTTGCCTTTGTAGCGCTTCAACAGGTGACCGGCCAGTTCCCAATTGCCCAGGTGCGCACTGATGAGCACCCCGCCTTTGCCGCCATCCACCATGGCTTGGATGTGCTCGCCGCCGGTACGATCGTAGGTGTACTTCTCCGAAAGGCCACTGCGCACCGCCACCTTGTCCAGGATCACTTTCCCGAACACGAGGAACTGCCGGTATGCCGCAAGCCGCCATGGTTTGCGCTTGATCGGGTGCAGCTGGTGCCGGTACTTGCGGACGGCCTCGCGCGGACCTTTTGCGAAGAGCAGGTACCAGAACGCTACGGGCCACAACAGGGCATAAGCCGCGTGCAGCCCGATGTTGCGCAAGAGGAAAATGAACAAACGATGCCCCCAGGGCACGCCCAGGCTCTTGCCCTGCCAATTGGCGGGTGCCGCGCCGGCTTCAGGCTTTGGGCCCGATGCGTTGCTCAACGTGATCGTAGAAATCCTGGAACGTCACGATCTTCTGGAAATCCTCGGCGCCCAGCTTGATGCCGAAGTTCTCTTCGATCACCACCACCAGGTCAACGTAGTCGAGACTGTCCAGACCAAGGGTTTCCTTCAAGGGCGCGTCGTCCTTGATGGTGGCACCGTCCACTTCGAACTCCTCGACGAGGAAGTTGCGGGTCTTGGTGATGATCTCTTCGCGCAGTGTGGTGGTGCTCATTGCTGGTCGACGTACCGTTTGATGATAAGGGCCGAATTGGTTCCTCCGAACCCGAACGAATTGCTCAGCAGCGTATCGAAGCGGTGTTCGATGGTGGTCGCGGCAATGTTCAACTTGGCGGAATCCTCGTCGGGCGTGGCGAAATTTATGTTGGGCGCGATGAAATCGCCGTGCAGCATCAACATGGAATACACCACCTCGCTCGCTCCTGCCATCCAGCACTCGTGACCGGTCATGCTCTTGGTGCTGCTCACGTAAGGCTTGCGCTTGCCGAACACCGCGTCGATGGCCTGTGCCTCGATACGGTCGCCGATGGGTGTTGCCGTGGCATGCGCGTTCACGTAATCAACCTCTTCGGGCTGCATCCCTGCCATCTTCAAGGCCATGTGCAATGCGCGCAATTGGCCATCGAGATCGGGATCGCTGATGTGTGCCCCGTTACTGCTGAAGCCGTATCCCATGATCTCGCCGAGAACGGTGGCCCCGCGCTGTTTCGCGCTTTCCAATGACTCCAACACCAGGGCGGCCGCGCCACCGCTGGGGATCAATCCATCACGGTCCTTGTCGAAGGGTTTGCTTGCCTTCGCTGGCTCGGCCTCTTGTACACTGAACGCGCCGATGCCATCGAAGCTCCCGAACGCGTATGCGTTCACTTCTTGCGCGCCGCCGCAGATCACCATGCGCTGTAAACCTTGTTTGATGAGCAAGTAGCCCATGCCGATACTGTGGCTTCCGCTGGCGCAGGCACCGCTCACGGTGAAGTTGATCCCGCGCAACCGGAAGATGGTGCTGAGGTTCATCGTCACCGTGCAGTTCATGCTCTGGAAGATGGCCCCGGATCCGAGCAAGGTGGTGTCCTTTTTCCTGCGGATGGTGTCGATGCTCTCCATCACCGCCTTCGCACTGCTGTCGTTGCCGAAGAGGATACCCACTTCGCATTCGTCCATGAAAGCCGGTTCCACACCGGCCTGCGCCAGCGCTTGTTCCGTTGCGGCGTAAGCGTAGTAACACTCTTCCGCCATCATCACGCGCTGCCGACGGCTCAACTTCTCCTTCAGGTCAGGCATGGGCACGACGCCCGTCAATGCGCTGCGGTAGCCGACATCCTTGCGCTCCTGGTCGAACCCGATCCCGCTCTTGCCCGCACGCAAGGAGGCCTCCACTTCTTTGAGGTCCTTGCCCAGGCAGCTCCAGATGCCCAGGCCCGTGATCACTACGCGGTTCGCGTCGCTCATGAGTGGATACCGCCGTTGATGTTGATGATCTCCCCGGTAATGTAGCTCGCCTTCGGCGAAGCCAGGAACGCAACCACGTCGGCCACTTCCTCCGGGTTCCCGAAACGCTCCATCGGCACCAGCTTCCGCAATTCTTCCTCCGGAAGTCCGGCCGTCATATCGGTCTTGATGAAGCCCGGTGCCACCGCGTTCACCGTGATCTTGCGCTTGGCCACCTCCGCCGCCAGCGAACGTGTTGCACCGATCATGGCGGCTTTGGCCGCGCTGTAGTTCGTCTGGCCAGGCACGCCTTTCAGGCCGCTCACCGATACCACGTTGATGATGCGGCCGCTGCGGTTGCGCACCATCTTTTGGATGATGAAGCTGGTGACGTTGAAGAAGCCGTTGAGGCTGGTGTCGATCACTTCGGTCCACTCCTCGGGCTTCATGAACACGAAGAGATTGTCACGGGTAACGCCCCCATTGTTCACCACCACTTCGAGGCGCGCGTCCGGATGCATAGCGTACCATGCCGTCAATGCCGCGTCCACCGCAGCCTTGTCACGAACATCGAATTGGACGGTGTCGCATTCCACTCCACATGCCCGGACCAGCGCTGCGGTCTCGTTCGCCGCATCAGCTCCTTTCAGGTAGTTCACGAGCAGGTGCCATCCATCCTTGGCGAGGGCAACACACACAGCGCGCCCGATCCCGCGCGAACCGCCGGTGACCAGGGCGAAGCGTTTCTGCTCAACGGTGCTCATAGCGCACTGGGGAAGAAGAGCGTGTTCTTCACGTTCGCCAGCGCTTCGGCATGCACCGAACTGCTCACGATCGGGCCGCTGCTGCCACGCACTTCAGCGTGGAAGGCCCGGCCAGCGGGGGAGAACGATGATATGCCGCCGGTGAGGTCAACCGCTTGTGCGAGCGCGAGCGCGTGCACCGCCATCACCTGAGCGGTATTGTCGATGACCCGCGAAGTCATCAGCGCCGCATTGGTGCCCATGCTCACGATGTCCTGGTTGTCGTTGTTGTTCGGGATGGAATGCACGTAGAGCGAAGTGCTCAGCGCCTGGCATTCGGCCGTGGTGCTCACTGCGGTGAACTGCATACCCTGGAGGCCATGGTCGATCCCGGCGCGGCCCATGCGCAGGAACGCCGGGAAGCGGCCGTTCACACGCTCGTTGAGCAGGAAGTTCAACTGGCGTTCGGTGAGCATGCAAAGCTTCACCATGGCCAGCTTCAGCTTGTCCATCTCGATGCTGATCTGGTCACCGTGGAAGTTCCCGCCATGGTGAACGCTGCCATCGGTCATATCGATCACCGGGTTGTCGTCGACCGAACCGAGTTCATCCTGCAGCACAGTACCGCACTGGCGCATGGTGTCAAGGATCGGCCCGAGCACTTGAGGCACGCAACGGATGCTGTAGTTCTCCTGGATGCGTTCGTTGTACACATCGCCATGGCCCGCTCCGGTAATGAAGCGCTCGTGCTGGCTGCGCGTTTGGCTGCTGCCGGTGAGCGCCTGGCGCATGCGCGCGGCCACTTCGTTCTGGCCCAAATGGCGTTTGGCCCCGTTCAGTGAAGCACTCAAATGGTCGTCGAACGGACCTACTATCTCGTTGAGCAGGGCACCCATGGCGATCGCGCGGTCCAACAGCAGCTGGGCGCGATGCAGGTTGATGATCCCGATGCCCGTCATACAGGCCGTACCGTTCAGCAGGCCGAGGCCATCGCGCAGTTGCAATTGCATCGGAGCACGACCCAGCTCACGGAGGATCTCAGCTGTGGAACGACGTTCGCCTTTGTGATTGGCCGTGCCTTCCCCGATCAATCCCAAGGCCATGTGCGCTTGCTGCACCAGGTCGCCGCTGGCACCAACGCCACCATGTTCCGGCACCGTAGGGTGCACACCGTGGTCGAGGAAGTAGATGATCTGGTCGATCACCGCCGGGCTCACCCCGCTGCGGCCGATCAGGAACGTGTGCAATCGGGCAAGCAGCATCGCCCGCACAGCGCTATCGGGCAAAGGGTTGCCCGCCCCGCTGGCATGGCTGCGCACCAGGTTGTACTGCGCCTCCCGGGTGTCCTCCTGTGCAATGCGCTGTTGCGCCAATGGCCCGAAACCCGTTGTAATGCCATAGATCACCTTGTCCTTGGCGAAGTCCTGCAGGAAGGCGAACGCACGCAAGGCCTCGCTGCGGTCGGGCCCGCCGCCCGGGGGAGCTACGCGGTCACCGTCGAGGACGATGCGAATGAACGTACTGAGGTCGTTACCCATGTGGGTGAGTGGGTCTTCCAAAAGGGCGGCGAAGATAGCCCGGGCGATCCGCTCCATGGAATGCATCGGCCGGAGCCGTTTCTTCGCGCGCCACCGACCCTGTCGGGGCAAGTCAAATGGCATCCCCTGTTGCTCGCCTTCATGCGTTCTGTGCGCGCCGACGCTGGCTGGTATTCGCATTGGCCGTGCTGTGGATGATCGCAGCCGGCTGGGTGGCGGGCGGCCTCCAGCTGGAAGAAGACCTCTTCCAAGCATTGCCTCAGGATAAAGTGATGCAACGCTACAGGGCATTGCTGGAAGCCAGCGGTAATGCCAACAAGATCGCCGTCGGATTCACGGCCGACACATCCGTCATGGTGAGCTCGTCGAACCATGGGCTCGACAGCGCCTTTGCCGCCGCAGACCGTTTCGTGGAACACCTGGAGCGCTTGGGCCTTCCGGTATCGGTAGCCACCGGTCCGGATATGGCCCAGGTGGAAGATCTACTGACCGGATACCTGGAGCGCTTGCCCGTTATGGCCGATAGCGCTCGTTTGGCCGCGTTGGCCAGTTCGGACAGCCTGGCCCTCGACAGCCTGGTGGCAAGGGCCATGGACCGGCTGGCCTCACCAACGGGAATGATGTCCGAGCCGTTGGTGTTGGGTGATCCCGCCGGGCTTTTGGGGCCGCGTCTGGGCGTTCTCAAAGGTTTGGGTGGCATGGGCGGGCTCGGTGTGGATCAGGGCCGTTATGTGGCTAGCGATGGCCGTACGGCGTTCGTGTTGGTCACCCCGGTGGATAGCATGGTTCAACGGGCTCACCTTGACGATCGGTCGGAAGTATCGTTGGTGAAGGAGATCGAAGCGGCCATGGCGGCTTCGAGGGGTGCAGCGACCGATCCCATCATTTTCGGCGCGGTGCCGTTGAGCATGCGCAATGCCGAGCGGATCGCTGCGGATAGCCGGAGCACGACGCTGATATCGTTGGTGCTGGCACTCGCGCTCATCATCTGGTACTTCCGGAAGGCTACTGCACCTGTGTTGATCCTGTTGCCACCGGCGTTCGGCGCGATCTCAGCACTTGCCGGTATGGCCCTGATCCAAGGCGAGGTGAGCGCGATCTCACTGGGTGCCGGTGCTGCCTTGATGGGTATTGCCATGGCCTATGGATTCCACTTCCTCACACACCAGCGGCACAACGGCAATGCGCTCAAGGCATTGGAGGAAACCGCAGGGCCATTGCTGCTGGGTTGCTTCACCACGGTACTCGCCTTCCTCGGCTTGCGCTTGCTCGACAGCAAGTTGTTGCAGGATCTGGGCCTGCTCAGTGCCTTGATGCTCGGCAGCACGGCGCTGTTCGTGATCGTGGTGTTGCCGTTGATGGTGAAGGACCGTGAACCCTTGCGCACAACGGATCCTGCTTCCGCGACCTCCACCACCACAGGTCTTGGATCGAAACTGCGCAAATGGGCCATGGTGCCGGTTCTGGTGATCACGGCACTGCTCATTCCGTGGGCCGATGATGCCAGCTTCGATGACGAACCCGAGCACTTGGGCTGGATGCCGCCCGATATGCGGCGCGCGAACGATCTGCTCTTCGGCAGCGAGCGCGATACCCGGACCGTGTTCATCGTGGCGGAAGGGCGGAGCGAGGAGGAAGCGCGCACGGAGCTGGAGCGGGCCGCTTCGACCTTGCGCGCCAAGGCACCGGATCAGAGCAAGGGTCTCTTCATGCCCACCGATCTCCAGCCATCGCATCGCGCACATGCCCGGAAATCGGCCGAATGGCAGCAGCTTTTCGCCAATGGCAATGGGGCTCGCATCGCGCGACAGTTGCGGGCCGCAGCCGGATCACGAGGCTTCACCGCCGATGCTTTCGATGGCTTCACACACTGGCTCACCGATGCCGTTGCGTTGGCCAGTACAGAGCCTATGCCCTTGCCCGATGGGCTTCCCGGTGCAACGGCGATCACCGAGGCGGACGGCACCGTCCTGATCAGTGGTTTGCTGCGTTGTGGCCCCGCCGACCTCGCGATCGTGGATGCTACGCTGCAGAAGAACGGAGTGAACGTGAGCCTCATGCACCGCGGTATCATGGGTGAGCGCATGAAGGCGGTGGCGCAGCGCGATCTGGGCACAACGCTCCTGTTCACCTCATTGCTCGTTTTCCTCACACTGCTCATTTCGTACGGCCGCATCGAACTGGCCTTGGTCACCTTCCTTCCGATGGCCTTGGGGTGGGTGTGGATCCTCGGTATCTGCGGGTTGTTCGGCATCCCGTTCAACATGATCAACATCCTGATCTGCACCTTCATCTTCGGGCTCGGCGACGACTACTGCATTTTCACCAGCGACGGCATCCTGCAACGGTACAAGACCGGCAAGGACCACACCCGTGCCAACCGCGATGCGGTGATCCTCACCGGCATCACCACGTTGCTCGGCACGGGTGCTTTGCTCTTCGCCGAACATCCGGCGCTCCGCTCCATCGGTACCCTATCGGTGATCGGTATGCTCTGTATCCTGGTGATCGCACTTACCGTTCAGCCGTGGTTGTACCGGGTGTTCATCACGGGCAGGGCCGCTCGTGGGAGGTATCCGTTCACTGCGAAAAGCCTGTTCGTTTCGGTGTTCGCCTTCCTCTATTTCCTGTTCGGGTGCATCCTGCTGGTGGGTTTGTTCCCGGTGCTGCTGGTGCTGCCCTTCAAGCGCATGGCCAAACGCAAGTTCTACGGCCGCGTCATCATGCTCTTCACACGCAGCCTGGTGTACCTCATGATGAACGTGCACAAGGACATCCGTTCGTTCCGTGCACAGGTGGAGGCGCGCCCGAGCATCGTGATCGCGAACCATGCCGGCTTCATCGATATCCTCGTGATGCTGATGATCCATCCACGCATGCTGATGATGACCAATCGCTGGGTCTGGAACTCGCCCTTCTTCGGGGCCGTGGTGCGTTTCATGGGTTTCTTGCGCAGCGAGGATGATACCGGGACCAACGTGCGGAACGCCGCACAAGCCCTGCGCGATGGCTTCTCTATCACGGTTTTCCCCGAAGGCACGCGCAGCATCACGGGCAAGCTGAACCGTTTCCACAAGGGTTCGTTCTGGCTGGCCGAGGAGCTGCAAGCACCCATGGTGCCCGTGGTGCTGCACGGTGTGGGCCATGCCATGCAGAAGGGCGATTGGCTGTTGAAGGACGCGCACATGAGCATGCGCGCCCAACCGACGATCGAGTGGAACGATGCGCGTTATGGCAAAGGACATCGCGAGCGGACCAAGGCCATCAGCGCCGAGTTCAAGCGGGTGCACCAGGCTCATCGCATCGCCACGGAGACCCCGGTGTATTGGCGTGAGAAACTGCTGCGCACCTTCCTGTACAAGGGACCGGTGTTGGAATGGTACGTCCGTGTGAAAAGCCGCATCGATACGGACCTGCACGAACGCATCCATGCCCTGATCCCACGCGATGCTGCGATCGTTGACCTTGGTTGCGGTCATGGCATGCTCAGTTACCTCCTGCACTGGAGCAGTGCCGATCGTCACATCCTCGGTGTGGACCATGATGCGGCGAAAGTCGAGGTTGCCCAGAACGGGTTCACAAGGGGTGAAGCGCTCACCTTCGCGCAAGCGGATCTCGCCACCTTCAACCCGCCGCAGGCCGATGTGTTCATTCTTAAAGACGTGCTCCACTACATGCCACTCGCGGTGCAGGCCGATCTGTTGAAGCGCTGTTCAACCCAACTGAATGCAGGTGGAATGATCCTGGTGCGCGATGGCTTCGCCGATGATGAAAGGCTCCATGCCCGTACACAACTCACCGAACAGTTCTCCACCCGGTTGCTCGGGTTCAACAAGACCAAGGGCGCACTTCACTTTCTTCGGCGCGCCGAACTGGAAGCGATGGCGAAGAATTGTGGGCTGCGGTGCGAGTGGACGGGCGATGGGAGCGTGACATCGAACGAACTGGTGATCTTGCGACCCCAACCCCAACCCTTCCCCAAAGGAGAAGGGAGTGATCGAACATGAGCGACAGGGATTTCGATGTGGTGGTGATCGGTGCCGGCCTGGGCGGGCTGGAGGTGGCCTACACCCTGGCCAATGAGGGCATGAGTGTGTGCGTGCTGGAGAAGAACCAGCAGCTCGGCGGTAGTTTGCAGGTCTTCGCACGCGACAAGACCATCTTCGATACCGGTGTGCACTACATCGGTGGATTGAGCCCGGGACAGAACCTGTACCGCTACCTCAGCTACTTCGGCATCATGGACAAGCTGAAGTTGCAGCGTATGGACATGGACGGCTATGACCTGTGCAGCATGGGTACCGGCCCCACGGAATATCCGCATGCGCAGGGCTATGACAATTTCATCCGGCGCCTGGCGGAATTCTTCCCCGCCGAGAAAGCCGGGATCACGCGTTACACCGAGGAGGTACAGCGCATGTGCCGCCGGTTCCCGCTCTACAATCTCGAGGACCGTGAGACGCAGGAATGGAAGGACGATGAGCTGGGGCTGAACGCCAAGGACCATATCGCCACCATGGTGCGGCACCCTGTGCTGCGCAATGTGCTCGGCGGTAGCAGCGGCCTGTATGCAGGTGATGGCCGCTACTCACCCTTCTACGTCCATGCCCTGGTGACGAACACATACATCGAGAGTGCGTGGCGTTGCATCGACGGCGGCTCGCAGATCGCCAAGCACCTGGCCCACAATGCCCGTGCGAAGGGCGCGGTGATCCACAACCGCAAGGAAGTGAGCAGCTTCGATTTCGACGGGACGAGCATCAGCGCGGTGCGCACCTCCGATGGGGATGTGTTCGGCTGCAAGCAGGTGATCGCGAACATCCACCCGAACGCGCTGTTGGGGATGATCGGACCGGGGCATATCCGTCCGGCTTACCGCAACAGGCTTACGTCCTTGCGGAACACCACGGGCACCTTCACCGTGCATCTGGTGATGAAGCCAAAGAGCTTCCCGTACCTCAACCACAATCATTACCACATGCTCGGCCACGATGTGTGGGAAGCTGTGCGCTACGATCGGGTGAACTACCCCGATAGCTACATGTTGAGCACGCCCAAGAGCTCACGTGGTGGCGACCATGCCGAAGCCGTCACGATCATGTGTTACATGGATTGGGATGAGGTGGCACCATGGGCCAACACGCACAATACCATCGTGAAGCCGGGCAAGCGGGGAGACGACTACGAGGCCTTCAAGCGGAGGAAGGAGGAGCAGATCCTCAATGTGGTGGAGCGCAAATTCCCAGGGCTGCGCAGTTGCATCCAGTCCATCCACAGCAACACGCCGCTGTCGTTCCGCGACTTCATCGGCAGCCATGAAGGCACCATGTATGGCATCATGAAGGACGCCAGCGATCCGCTACGAACGTTCATCCCACCACGCACCAAGATCCCGAACCTGTTGCTCACCGGGCAGAACATCAATCTGCACGGTATCCTCGGCGTCACCGTCAGCAGCATCGTAACCGCCGCTGAACTCGTGGGTAAGAGCTACCTGCTGAAGAAGGTGCGGGCCGCTAGCTGATCACAGCATGCACTTCCACAGGGAGTGCCCCAGGCCAAGGTCATCGATCTGCTGCACCACCCGCAGTCCGGCTTTCTCCACCAAGGGCATGAAGGTTTCGGCACGGTACATCCGGCTGTTGCCGTTGGCCATGGCCGTGAAGTAGAGCGAGGTGCCCGCCAGGCAGAACGCCCCGGCCTCGTGCTTCTGCCGGTCGATGAAGGTTTCCATGATCCACAGGACCGTGCGCTCGTTCATGGCGGCCTTGGCCTTGCGCAGGATGGCCACCACTTCATCCTCCCCGAAGCAGTCCAGGAACTGGCTCATCCAGATGACATCCGCTCCATCGGGAAGGCCGCTGTTGGGGTCGAGCATATCGCTGTGCACGGTGCGCAGGCGATCGGCGAACCCGGCTGCCGTGATGTTGCGCTCCACTTCGCGCAGCTGGCCGGGAAGGTCCACCACGATCACCCGCACGTCGGGGTCATGGCGCAAACAAGCCAGCGCCCATTTCCCGGTGTTGCCGCCCACGTCCATGATCGTGCCGGGCCTGTCCTTGAAAACAATGGGCATCGCTTCCGGGAACGAGTGATCGCTGTAGTAGTGGTCGAAGGCGAACCAGCTTTGGCGAACGCGCTCCGGCAGGCTCTTCAATGCTTGATAGATCGTTGGCCAATCACCGAAGACTTTCAAGCCAGCGGGCTTGCCTTCCTTCAGCGCCTCCTCCAGGTGCCACGAACCTTCGTAGCACACATCGCCCACGAAATCCATGTTCACGCGTGTCATTTCATCGCTCGCCAGCATGTAGCCGGTCTTGGTCACGCCATAGCGATCGCCTTTGCGCCAGAGCACATCGGCCGTGAGGCCCATGTCCACCAGTACCGTAATGGCGTAGTGGCTCAATCCTGAAACCGACATCATTTCCGGGAACGAAAGGCCTTTGTGGCGCGACTTGTCCAACGCTCCGAGAAGTCCGCTTTTGCGCATGATCCAGCAGGCCTGGAAAACGATCGGGGCGAAGGCGATGCGCTGCGCTGCCGCCTTGGCTTCCACTGCAGTTGGCTCCGTGGTTACGGGCAACTGGTTGATGGTGGTGGTCTCGCTCATGTCGTCACTATGCTTTCGCCCCGCTCAATTGATCGTTGGTCACGTCGCTGGATCCATGCCCACCGTTGCCGTTTCCGTTGGCGAAGGCAGCGGTGATCGCGTCCAATTTTCCGGGACTTGCCGTGCTTCCCGCTTCCATGCGCACCACTTGGGCCAGCGTGCGCACGATACGGTCGTGCTTGGCCACGAACGGGTTTTTCTTGTCCCAGACGTATCCGGCCAATACGCTCACGATCTGTTCCTTGATGCTCTGTGTCAACTCAGGCGCGAAAAAGATCGTGTGCAGGTCGCCATTGTACCACGCGTCGATGTACGTCCTGAACACCCCTGCTCCCTCGCGGACGGGGGCGGCATAGTCCTTCTCCCAATCCACCGTGCCACCGGCCCTTTGCTTCATATGCAATTTGGCCGCGAGCAGTCCGCTGTTGGTGGCGAAGGCGACACCGCTGCTGAACACAGGGTCCAGGAAACCGGCGCAGTTGCCCGTGAGCACGTAATGCTTGCCATGCAGCTTCTCGTTGTAATGCGCGTAGTCGCGGATCACTTTCGGTTCGAAGAGGAACTCCGGTGCATCGTACCGCGTGCCGAACCCCTTCTGGGTCTTCAACATTTTCCTGAACGCCTCGGAAGTCGTGGCGCTTGCTTCGATGGAAGTGAAGTGGCGCTTGTGCCCAACGAAGCCGAGAGACGTGCTGCCATTGCTGAAGGGGATGGACCAGAACCACAGATCGGTTTCCACGATCTCGAAGCTGATCTGCATCGGATCCTTGTATATGCTGCGATGCTCCTCTGTCTCCGGCACATGTGTGAACATCGCCATACGACCATCGCCGGACGGCTCATCCTTCAAGCCGAACAGGCTCACCAGCGTGCCACCGTAACCACTGCTGTCGATGATGAACGGCGCCTGCGCGATCATCGTTTTCTCACCGCTACGCGCATGCACCACGGCATGATCATCGGCATCGAGGTCCACCTTGGTCACCTCATGGCCGTAACGGATATCCACGCCAGCAGCACTGGCCGTGTCGGCCATCACCTTGTCGAAATGTGCGCGCGGTACCTGCCACGTCCACGTCCAGCCTTCCGTGAAGTTCTCGGCGAACGCCAGGTCCAGCACCACACCGTTACGGATGAAACGTGCACCGCGCTTGATCGCGTAGTTCTGCTTCATCAGGTCGGGCAGCAGTCCTGCTTCCTCCCAATGGCCCATGCTCAGGGGCAGCAGGCTTTCACCGATGACGAACCGCGGGAAAACCGCGCGCTCCAATACCAGCACCTTCAGCCCGTGCTTGTTCAAGTAGGCACTCGTAACGGAGCCTGAAGGCCCGGCACCGATCACGATCACGTCGAATTGCTCGATGCCGTTCGCCATCAGCCTTTCAGGAACTTCTGTTCCCATGTGTTGCGGTAGGTTTTCTTGATCTCCTCCAATACGTTGGTCACTGCGCCGGCCCAGAAGTTCCGCTCGCCGAAACCGAAGGGTTTGCCGACGAGGCGTTCGATGTGCAGCACTTCCTTGGACTTCATGTCGAAGAAGGTGATGAAGAACTCGCCCTTTTCCAACGGCTTGTTGAAACTGCCCACGACGAAAACACAGCCGACGCCTTCACCGTCCTGGGTCTTGTACTTCTTCACCATGGCTGGGATACCATCCTTGTCGAACACCGGGTCTCCACTGGCCCAGGCCTTCTGCACATCCACCGCATCGTTCACTTCCTGCACATACTGCGTGTTCGTGGGCACGTTACCGAGCTTCAACGGTTCGGCCAGGTTGTATTTCGCCCACTCACTCTGCAGCAGACCGTTCCAGCGGCTGAAGAACACGCTGCCTTGCTTGTCCAATCCGGGGAATTCGTAACGCGCAACGAACTTGGCCCGGGAAAAGTCGAGGCCGATGAAGGTGAGCGGCGTCTTCCCGCTGAGCATATCGGCCATCGCGTTCTGCGCAAGCGTTTCTCCGCCGGGCACGAAGGCGGTCGCTACAAGGGCGATGGAAAGGACGCGGTTCATGGGCGGTGGTGGGAGGAGGGCGTACGTTGATCGATGAAGCGCTGTGGTTTCCGCGCTCCCGTAGGCATGGCGAAAGTATCGATGCGCGCCGTATCCGCCCGCTCCACGATGGGGGCGACCCGAAGGCGGCTGCGCAACCTCTCCAGGACGGCGGGCAATCCGTCATCCGCGGCATCCACCAGCACTTTCAGCGTGTCGTGGCCCAATTCGTCGGTGCCTGCCAGGGCCACATAGCTCGAAATCTCGCGACAGGAGGCCAATGCATCGAGCACCTGCGCAGGGAAAACCGTGGTGCCCTTGATCTTCAGGCGTTGCTGTTTGCGCCCCAACACCGGGCCCAGACGACGCTCGTAACCGTTCGGTCCTTCCGCTTCGTGCAGCGCACAGATGTCGCCCGTGCGATAGCGCAGCAACGGCATGCCCTCCACGCCGAAAGGTGTGGCGATCACCTCGCCCGGCTCGCTGTTGGGCAATGGGCGATCATCATCACCGACCACTTCAATGTGGATCAGCGCGCTTTGGATCACAGCACCACCGCAGGGCGTGCGCTCCGTGCTGGCCGTGCACATCTCCGTGCTGGCATAGGTGCTGAGCAGCGCGATCGGCCATTGTTCGTTGATGCGTGCCGCCAGCGCGTTGGGTTGTCCTTCGCTGTTGGTCACGGGTTCACCGATGCACAGCACGCGTTGCACGGCGCTCGCCTTCGGGTCGATGCCCGCACGCTTCGCATGTTCCAACATCCGCAACAGGAACGACGGTACCGCTATGAGAACCGTGGGCTTGAACCGCAGGATCGCATCCCACTGACCGACCGCATCGCCGGGGCCCATCCTTATCATGGCCGCACCGATTGCGCGTGCGCCCATCTGGTAGGCCAGGCCGGCCATGAAGCGCTTGTCGATGGTGGTCATCAACTGCACCGTGTCACTTGCGGTCACACCCGCCAGACGCAGGCTGTTCTCCTCATTCAACGCCAAGCGCTGGAGGTCGCGCTCGGTTTGCGGCAGCGGTACCGGTTGGCCCATGGTGCCGCTGGTGGTGGCGTGATCGCGGATAGCGGAAGAAGGCACGGCCAGAAAACGGGCGTTGTGCTGCTCCAGCTGTTCGCGCACCGTGAAAGGGAATGCTGCGAGGTCGGCGAGCGCATGCAGATCACCTGTGCGGATACCGTTCGCATCGAAGAGATCGCGGTACCACGGCGACCGCTGTTGCAGATCGACAAAGTGCGCGCGCAAGCGGCCCACCTGGGCCGCTTCCCACGCGGCGCGGTCCAGCCGCTGTGCGGTGCCCGATGGGCTCATGGTCGCGCTTTGCATTCCGCTATCGCTTGGGTGATCCGTTGGCGTTCCGCTTCCGAGGCGACGGTGCGTTCCAAAGCTTGCGTGTAAAACGTCGCCGCTTGCGCATGCTCGCCATTGGCCCTGTGCAGATCGCCAAGATCGGCGAAGGTGAGGTAGCTGCGTGGATTGCTGGATAGGAAGGCCGCTTCCTCCGCTGGGCTAAGGTGATAGGGTTTGCCTGCCAGCACATGGTCGTGGATCTCTCCGTGAATTCGTGCAAAGAGCCCATGCTCCTGCATTTCAGGTGAGGCGAGGAAGGGGTCCGCGGCGATGGTCAATGCTTCTTCATGGATCGGACCGGTCACGCTGTTGGCGGTGCAACGGCTGAAGACCGAGGCGAGATCGTAGCACACGAACGCGCCTTCCTGGTAAGGATAGCTGCTCACCCACACCAGGCGCTTCTCCGGTTCGAACACGATGCCGTGGTGCGCGATCAGCTGGTTGATGCTCATGGGATTCCCCATGCCCACATCGCTGCCGTCGGGGCCTTTGCGATCCCGCAGGATCGAAACGGCGGCCGTTGCATCCAACGTGTCCGTTGAGCCCAACAGGGCTTGCATGCGTTTCCAGCGGCTCATACTGTCGCTGTTGCGGATGTTCGCGCTGTTCGCTTCGCTGTTCTTGAACAGTCCGCTCTGGTAGTGGTTGGCACAGACCAAGCGATCGCCGTCAGTACTGGTGATGTCCATGCCGTCCGGCGCCTTTTCGATGATCACCGCGCGTCCATCGTGCGCGCTGCCCACGAGGATCGATTCGCTCACGAACACATCTCGCCGTTTGGCGATCGCAATGGCGCTGTCGATCGTTGAAGC
Source organism: Flavobacteriales bacterium (assembly GCA_049289815.1). Classification (GTDB taxonomy): domain Bacteria; phylum Bacteroidota; class Bacteroidia; order Flavobacteriales_F; family PHOS-HE28; genus PHOS-HE28. The sequence goes on along the minus strand of JBATMK010000247.1, from coordinate 13,855 downwards.
GTACTCCAGGATCTCCCGGGCCAGCAGGCTGATGGGCGTTTTCGCGCCGAACGGCGTGGTGCTTTTCGCTGCGTTGATCGTCACGGTGAGCCCTTCGGCGTTCATGCCGCTGGCCGCACCCATGAAACCGCCCCAACTCACGGTCATGAAGGGAATGCCACCGGTGGGGTTCACGAAGGTGATGAGCTTGTCTTTGGCGAATTCCTCACCCAGGTAGAAGTCGAAGTTCCGCGCGATGAGCAGGCCGCCATCGGCCGTGGCGCTGTCCCACGCGGCGAAACTGGTGCAACCTACCAGCGCCAGGTCCTGTAAAGCATGACCGATGTCATGCGCAGCGTGGTAGTTGAGCGCACGGTGGTACTTCGGTCCGATGAAGTCGTAGGCATCGGAGAAGGACCGGCTCACCCCGTAGATCTCCCGCTCGAATTCCAGCGGCACGTGTTGCGGCAGGTTGCGGTTGAACCACGCGGTGATGTACTTCAATGAATTCAGCCAAGCCTCGTTGGGCACCAGCTTCCGCAAGCGGTCCACGAAGATCTCCTCCTGCTTCACAATGAGTTCCTGGGCCAGCACCCCATAGGCCAGCCCGCGTTGCAGGTCATCGCCTTCGATGTACACCTCGTACAGGCCATGGTTGTTCTTGCCGAGCCAGTTCTTGCCCACATGCCAGCGTCCTTCGGCATCGCGTGAACGCTCCGGCCGTGTCAGGTCATCGGCGGAAGTCACGGGTTCGGGCACGCGCACCACCAACCAGAAACAGAACAGACCGATGATGATCAGCACCGCGAAGACGATCGCTACACGCCCCAGCCTTCGCAACCAGCGGTATGGTCGCTTGGCGGATGCACTGTTGCTTACGGACATGTTGGACCGGACCGATCAGAAGCCTACCGCGAAACCGCCGGAGATGAACGGAGAACCTGCGCGGTATGGGCTGTGCGGATCCTGGATCACATCCCACATCAAGGTGAAGGTGAGCGACGTGTGACCGCCAATGTTGGCTGCATAACCGCCTCCCACAAGCAGGAAGGGTATCCACAAACGCTGCTGTACCCCAGGTACGGCACTGTACAATTGGTAGCTCAGGTGGTTGAACTCAGCTGCCACGAACAACGGCGACAGGATCTTGTACCGTGTAAAGGCCTTGTAACCGTAGATGCTGGTCTCGTAGGTGTAGTTGTAGTAGTTGCTGCGGTAGTAGTTGTAGCTGCCGCCCACGCCCACGCTCCAGCGGTTGTCGCGATCGATCTTGTAACCGACGATCGGCTCCACCCCGATGTTGGTCACCGTGCCGAAACTGAGGTTGATGCCGCCGCCTACGAAGAACCGTTCCTTGAACGTGCGCGTGTCCTTCTCCTCCTGATCGTCCATCTCTTCCTCTTCTTCATCCTGGGCACGCACGAGCGTGCTGGCCAATACGAGGAGCATGAATGCCGGATAGCGCAGCAGGCGATAGCGATGTGTTCTCATTGCAGCGGCCCGAAGGTAGCGGCGGTCAACAACCTTCAGGCCGGGGTTGCCCTTCGCAACGCCGATCGCGGACCGAATTCCCTTTCGAAAGCCAGGGAGAGCATGAGGCCGCGCGTGAACATCCACAGGAGGAAGGCCGTCCATACAGCGTGCAATTGCAGGCCCATTGAATCCATGGCCCAAGCAACCGGCAGGAACACCCCGAAGGTGGAAATGATGAGCACGTTGCGCAGGCTCTTGCCATCGCCCACGCCCTTGTAAATGCCATCGAAAGCGAAGGCCACGGCGTTGATCGGTTGCGTGATGATGACCAGCCAGAACACCGCGTTGAACAGGGCCAGGGTCTCCGGTCCCTTGGTGAACAGGCCACCGATCCATGGGTAACAAATGCCGTACAGCGCGGCCAGGATCGCGCCGATGAGGATGCTACGGCGGACCACCTGCCAGCTGACCCGGTAGAGTGCCTTCCAATTCTTCTCGCCGTTGAAGCGGCCCACCAACACACTGCCTGCCGCCGCATAACCATCGATGAAGAAGGCGCTGAAGAGCCAGATGTTCATGGCCACGCTATGCGCCGCGCTATGCAGCACACGGTAACCTGCTGCGTAGCGCGCGCCGAGGTAGTAGCATGCATTCAACGCGATGGTGCGTACGAAGAGATTGCCGCTCAGGAACCAGAGCGATGCGAGCTCAGGATGGCGCCATGTCTTGGGGAAGAGCGGGAATGGAGTGCGCGTCTTCAGCACCACGATAGCGAAGACGAACATGCTCACCTGTGCCACCAAGCTTGCCCACGACGATCCCTCAATACCGAGCCGTGGGAAGCCACCGTATCCGAAGATCAGCAGCGGGTTCAAGGCCAGGTTCACCACCGCCCCGAACACGCTGATCCACATGCTCCAGCGCAGGTTCTGCATGCCGCGGAACGCGCCGGTGAGCGCGAACGTGGCCAGCACGAAGGGGTACCCGAAACTGCGGATGTGGAAGTAGGCGACGGTCTTGTCCAGCACTTCGCCATGCGCGTTGTAGAGTTGGAAGATCTGTGTGGAGAAGGCGTTGGTGATCGCGAAGAACAACAGGCCCAAGGCGAAGTTCATCCACACCGCCAAGGGCACCAGGCCGCTCACTTCGCTTAAACGTTGCTCGCCGTAGTAGCGTGCAACCACCGCCAGTACCGCACTGCGCGTTTGCGCCAGCACCCATACCACCAACAAAAAGAAGCTGCTGCCGATGCCCACCGCCGCCAGGTCCGCAGTGCCGAGCCGGCCCGCGTATGCCACGTCCACCAACGCGATCAAAGGCTCCGCAATGCCACTGATGATCGCCGGGATCGCCAGACGGTCCAGATCGCGGCGGGTGATGGGATGGGGGGACGAGCGCAATGTTTTGATCGGAAGATCAGGCTATCAGACAATAACAGTCTGACGCGTGCGCAAAGATGGAACGTGTGGAAGCGTGCAGTGATCAACAGGCATGAGGTCACGCTACCGGAGCGCACGGCCAGTTCACTGGCATTTCGGCAACGGTGAGAAACCGCAGCGGGGACGCGGCTGGGAGAACGAACCTAAGCCATCCTCCTCTCCAACCCCTTTTGCAACGCCGCCATGAATTTGTCCGTGGCGAGGTAGTGCTCGGCAGAGACCTTCTCGCCGTGGATGCAGACCGCGAGGTCCTTGGTCATCTTGCCTTCTTCAACGGTCTCGACGCAGGTGCGCTCGAGCGTTCTGGAGAAGTTGATGAGCGCTTCGTTGCCGTCCAGCTTGCCACGGAAGGCAAGACCTTGGGTCCACGCGAAAATGCTCGCGATGGGATTCGTGCTCGTGGGCTTGCCCTCCTGGTGCATACGGTAGTGGCGCGTCACTGTGCCGTGAGCGGCTTCCGCTTCAATGGTCTTGCCATCGGGTGTGATGAGCACACTGGTCATCAGCCCAAGTGAGCCGAAGCCTTGTGCCACGATGTCGCTCTGCACATCGCCATCATAGTTCTTGCAGGCCCAGATGAAGCCACCGCTCCACTTCAGCGCGCTGGCCACCATGTCGTCGATGAGGCGGTGCTCGTAGGTGATCTTGGCGTCCTTGAACGCGGCGGCGTAGTCCTTCTCGTAGATGCTCTGGAAGATGTCCTTGAACCGACCGTCGTACTTCTTCAGGATGGTGTTCTTGCTGCTGAAGTACAGCGGCCATTTCTTCTGCAACGCCAGGTTGAAGCAGCTGCGAGCGAAGCCTTCGATGCTCTCGTCGGTATTGTACATGGCCAGTGCCACGCCGTTGCCATCGTACTGGTAGATCTCCCAGTTCTGCGCTGCACTGCCATCATCGGGCGTGAAGGTCATGGTGAGCTTTCCCTTGCCCTTGATCACGGCATCGGTGGCCCGGTACTGGTCCCCGAACGCATGACGGCCGATCACGATCGGCTGGGTCCAACCCGGCACAAGTCGCGGGATGTTCTTGATCACGATCGGCTCCCGGAACACCGTTCCGTTGAGGATGTTGCGGATCGTGCCATTGGGGCTCTTCCACATCTGCTTCAAGCCGAACTCCTTCACGCGCGCTTCATCGGGTGTGATCGTCGCGCACTTGATACCCACGTTGTATTTCTGGATCGCCTTGGCGCTTTCCACCGTCACCTTGTCGTCGGTCTTGTCCCGGTATTCGATCCCGAGATCGTAGTACTCGATGGGCACATCCACGTAGGGCAGGATCAACTGATCCTTGATCCACTTCCAGATGATGCGGGTCATCTCATCACCATCGAGTTCCACTACGGGATTGGCCACCTTGATCTTCGACATGTTACGTGCTGGGATTTTGTGGCGGCGAAAGTAGGATAGGGTGAACGGAGTTCTGAGTTGAGGAACGCAGCATCGATCACTCTAGAACCAGTGATCCCGGCCCTTATTTTATCTCTACGCTGTTCACGAATTCTCCCTTCTTGTAATACTCCTTCCGCGTAATGTGGCCCTCCTTGTCGTAGTAGACGAACTCTCCTTCGGGAAATCCCTTGTCATAGTTTCCTATGTAGCTCACTTCACCCTTAGGCCCGAAAACCGTGAGCTTACCATAGGGCCTGCCATTGACGCAGGTGGTCGTGTATTGACCCGTGCCCAAGGGGAAAACAGTAGTGTATTCTCCGTTGAACAAAGCACCCGTTGACTCCCGTAGGATCCGTTCACCGAAGAGATGGCCTTCTCGGTACGCTTTGGTCCACTCTGTATTCCCGTTTGGGTAGAACGACTCTGTACGGCCATGCACCTTCCCTTTGCGGTTGGACCTTTTCCACTGCACGCTGCCATCGGGATAGAAGTAGATGTCGGCTCCATCCTTTTGGCCCTTCTTGTACTCTACCAGCCAAGTTTTATGACCTGACTTGTCGTAATGGATAACTGGACCATGGAGTACGTTCTTGCGAAACGATGCGTGATACACCAACACGCCAGTCGAGTCATAGTAGGCGACCGGATTAATCGGGTTGCCGCGTTCATCACGTTGAAACACTCCATACGTCCCGTTCTTCACCTCGGTGGTGTCCGTCCGCTGGGCACACAGCAGTGGAGATGCAAGTGAGAGAAAGAGGAACGCGACGGATTTCATCCCAACACTGGGTTTGAGTTCGGTCACCCCAGGTCCAGATCCAACGCCGTGCGCAGCTTGATCAACGCTGGGTTCTTTTCTGCGAGGATGGCGAAGCGGTCGCGCGATGTGTAGCGTGGGCGAACATCGGCCACGGTTTCGCGCACGATCAACAGTTCCAACGATGGATCTTCCAGTTCCCGGCGTAGATGCTCCACCAACGCTGCTTTCTGCTCCCGCAGGTCCTTCTCCTGCACTTCGTTGATGATGGCGAATTGCACACTGTGCGCACCGGTCACCACCGGCTCCTTCCACATCAGCGTGGCGTGGAAGCTGCTTTTGCCTTCCCGCTTCTTCTGAACCGCGTAATTCCGCCAGGTCAGCTTCACGGCCACTTCGTTCAACGGTTTGGCGTCAGGTGCCGCGATGGCCGCTGCGGCTTCGGTCGCGGGTCCGTTCTGCGTATTGCTCGCGGGCCGTTCAATGCTCTGCTTCAGGCTCGGGGTAACAGCAATGCGCTGCCGGGGCGGTGTGCGCACCGGTTCAGTGGGTATGCCGATCGGTTGTACCGGTGACCCATCCGGTTCGGCCACGAGCACCTCGGACAGATGGGGTTCCGCCATCGCCATGGTCGGCTCTCCCCGCATGTGCGCAGGCTCCGGCGCGGGCGGAACGCGTTCCGGAAGGTCGCTTGTACCCTCGTTCAGCCCGGCTTTGCTGACGTCAGGACTTTTTTTTTCCAGGATCGGCGTGGCTGCAGGTGCGGCGCTTCCGTTAGCGATGGCTCCCGGCTTCCCGATCCCACACAGCTGGATCAGGGTCAGTTCCACCAGTAGGCGGGGCTCCTTGCTGCTCTTGTACTGTGCGTCGCATTGGCCGATCCGCTCCAAGCCTTGCACCAACACTTCACGTGGGGTTGCCTTCGCCTGTTCGGCATAGCGCACCGAGAGGTCATCGCTCACCTCCAGGAGTGGCAGTGTGCGCGGGTCCTGGCTTACGAGCAGGTCGCGCAAATGCCGGCCCAGGCCACCGATGAACAAATGCCCGTCGAAACCGTTCGCCAGGATGGTGTTGTATTCCACCAAACAGCCTGCGCTATCGCCTTTCAGGATGTATTCCACCACCTTGAAGTAATGCTCATGGTCGAGCACGTTCAGGTTCTTCACAACATCCTGGTAGGTGAGCTTCCGCCCGGCGAAGCTCACGAGCTGGTCGAAAATGCTGAGCGCATCGCGCAAGCCGCCATCGGCTTTCTGTGCGATCACGTGGAGGGCCTGCGGTTCGGCCAGGATCCCTTCGCGCTCGGCTATGCCCTGCAAGTGCTTGACGATGTCGGTGAGCGAGATCCGGCGGAAATCGAACACCTGGCACCGGCTCAGGATCGTGGGCAGGATCTTGTGCTTCTCGGTGGTGGCCAGGATGAAGATGGCATAGCTCGGAGGCTCCTCCAGCGTTTTCAGGAAAGCATTGAAGGCCGCGCTGCTCAACATGTGCACCTCATCGATGATGTACACCTTCTTGGTGCCCACCTGCGGTGCGATGGATACCTGCAGGATGAGGTTACGGATATCCTCCACACTGTTGTTGCTCGCCGCGTCCAGCTCGAAAATGCTGAGCGAATGGCCCTCATCGAACGTTTTGCAGGGGGCGCACTCCCCACAGGTAGTAAGGTCCTCGCGCAGGTTCTCGCAGTTGAGGGTGCGCGCCAGGATCCGGGCACAGGTGGTCTTTCCTACCCCCCTCGGCCCAGTGAACAGGAAGGCCTGGGCCACGTGCTTATTGCGGATCGCGTTCATCAGGGTACCCGTTACGGCTTCCTGGCCCACCACCGTATCGAAGGTGGCCGGACGGTACTTGCGGGCGCTGACGATGAATTTTTCCATTGGTCGGGCGACGAAAGTATCAATGCCCCCAAGGCCTCAATTCCGGAGATCTCAACAACGGCCACAGGCTCCAGGCTTCAGGCCGCAAGCTTGCCCCCGCTCCCCGGGGGAATTGAGCCCGTGGCCTGGGGCCTGAGGCGGGCGAGGGGGCCGTGGGAAGGGTATTTGAGATACATTCGCGGCCCATTCTACCAACCAGTCACATGACCAACCGGTACGAAACCGTCTTCATTTTAACTCCCGTTTTGTCTGAGGACCAGACAAAGGAGGCGGTCAAGAAGTTCAAAGACCTTGTGAAAAAAGGCAGTGGTAAGGTCCACCACGAAGAGAGCTGGGGGATGCGCAAACTCGCGTATCCCATCCAGAAGAAGTCCTCGGGCTTCTACCACATGTTCGAGTTCGAAGGCCCCTCGATGTTCATCGAGAAGCTGGAGACCGAATACCGCCGCGATGAGCGTGTGATCCGGTTCTTGACCATCAAGATGGACCAGCACCACGTTGCGTTCGCAGAGCGTCGCCGGAACAAGGCCAAGGCCCAGCAGCCCACCGGTGATGCCGGTGAGAAGCCCGCACGCGCTCCCCGCAAGAAGAAGGAGGAAACCGAGACCAACGCGTAAGCCATGGCAGACAACAGCGAGATCCGTTATCTGACGCCGATCGCGATCGAAACGAAGAAGGCGAAGTACTGCCGCTTCAAGAAGCTCGGCATCAAGTACATCGATTACAAGGACAGCGACTTCCTGCTGCGCTTCGTGAACGAGCAGGGCAAAGTGTTGCCCCGTCGCATCACCGGCACCAGCCTGAAGTACCAGCGCAAAGTCGGCCAGGCCGTGAAGCGCGCGCGTCACCTGGGCCTGATGCCTTACGTGGCCGATATGATGAAGTAACCCAGCAACACGCAACTACCATGGAAGTCATCCTGAAGAAAGACGTGGAGAACCTGGGCTACGCCAACGACGTGGTGAAAGTGCGCGACGGTCACGCCCGCAATTTCCTGTTGCCCCGCGGCCTGGCCATCAGCGCCACGGAAAGCAACCGCAAGCAGCTCACCGAAACGCTGAAGCAGCGCGCGCACAAGGAAGCCAAGATCAAGGGCGAAGCGGAGAAGATGGCCGATGGCCTCGCCGCCAAGACCTTGAAGATCGGCGCCAAGGCGGGCGAGAGCGGCAAGATCTTCGGCAGCGTGAACACCATCCAGATCGCTGACGCCATCCGCGCGCTCGGCTTCGAGGTGGACCGCAAGAGCATCAAGCTGAAAGGCGAGCAGATCAAGAGCCTCGGCAAGTACGAAGCCGAAGTGGCCTTCCACCGCGAGGTGGTGCGTACCATCCCCTTCGAGGTGGTGGAAGAGTGAACCTCATCCCGGCCTGCTCCCAAGGGAGAAGGAGGAAAAGGAATAGGAGAGGGGCCGCAAGGCCCCTTTTCTGTTCCCCACATTAGCGCTCATGGACCGGATCAAAAGCATTGTTCTCCACCCCCTCAGCATTCCGCTGAAGGCACCCTTCATCACATCTCTGGGCCCGGTGCTGGATGTTGCGAATGTTGTTGTGGCGCTGCACACGGCCGAAGGGCGCACGGGTTTCGGGGAGTGCAGCCCGTTCTGGACGATCAATGGTGAAACGCAGGAGACGTGCATGAGCGTGGGCCGCCATTTGGCGAAAGCACTGATCGGTCACGATGCCTTGGATATCGAGAGTGCTCACGCGTTGATGGACCGTACCATCTTCGCGAACAACAGCATCAAGAGCGCGTTCGACATCGCGCTCCACGACATAAAGGCTCAGCACGCAGGTGTTCCCCTGTACCGTTTGCTGGGCGGGGCGAACGACAAAGCGCTCGTGACCGATTATACAGTGAGCATCGGCGATCCGGGGAAGATGGCCAGTGATGCGCAGGACATCATGAGCAACGGATTCACCGTGATCAAGGTGAAGCTCGGTGGTAACGGCGAACTCGATATCGCGCGCATCAAGGCCATTCGCGCTGCCATCGGGTCCACGATCCCCTTGCGGATCGATGCCAACCAGGGATGGGATCCGGATACGGCGATCCGCGTATTGAACGCGCTGGGCGGATCCGATATCCAGCATTGCGAGGAACCGATCCCGCGTTGGCAATTCATGGAAATGAAACGGGTCAAGGAGGCTTCACCCATCCCGATCATGGCCGATGAGAGCTGTTGCGATCACCACGACGCCGAGCGTTTGATCGCGTTGGGCGCTTGCCAGCGCTTCAATATCAAGCTGGGCAAGAGCGGTGGCCTTTTCAAGGCCCACAAGATCATCGTGCTGGCCGAGGCCGCCCGGATGGAAGTGCAGATCGGTGGTTTCCTGGAATCGCGGCTGGCCTTCACCGCATCTGCGCACTTGGCCCTTTCGAGCAGTGCGGTGCAGCACTGCGACATGGACACCCCGATGATGTTCACCGCCGATCCCGTGCGCGACGGCATCATCTTCGGCGCAGGCGGTTCGATCGCGGTTCCGAATTCGCTCGGGCTCGGCGCATCCATCGACCCCGCCTTCCTGCGAACTGAACAGGCTATTACCGTGCGCTGATCACATCGGATGCAAGAGCTCCATCGATGGGTCGCGTAGCATGAGTGGATCATCGACCTGAACCGTGCACATAGCTTGCGCCCATGAGCATGGCGGAGTCCCCCGATCGCAAGACGCTGTTGCGCTTCCTCGCGCGTTTGGGCCAGGCCGAACTCGCAGCCGGCAATGCGGTGGCGCTCATCGAACGGGACCTCGGGCAGATCGCCAAACGCAACGGGGTGAATGATCTGACGGCATCCGTGCTACCTACCGTCATGTTCCTCCAACTGGACGATGGCACGGAACACAGCGTGAAGCTGGCCCTCGGTCCTTACCGCGCAGGTGGATTGCGGTTCGACCAGATCGAAGGGGTACTGATGGTGGCCCGTGAAGCCCGCGCCGGAACGCTCAATGCCGAGGATGGCCTGCTCCGCTTGGAGGCGATCTGGAAAATGAAGCACCGCTACCGTGATGTCGGTTTCGTGTTCGGCTATCTGATCACCACCATCGGGGTGGCGCTGATGATCCGCCCCACATGGTCCGGTCTGGCCGTTGTAGCAGTGTTGGGGTTGATGTGCGCATTGCTCTTGGTAACGGTGCGGAGGCAACCCGCCTGGAGCGCGGTGATGCCCGTTGTGGCAGCCTTCATCCTATCGGCAGCGGTGGCTTTGGGCTATCGGTTCGGGTTGCGCGAGCCCGCGATGGACCTCTTGATACCGCCGCTGATCGTGTTCCTGCCGGGGAGCATGCTCACCGTGGCCATCGTGGAACTTGCCTTCGCCAATGTGGTGAGCGGCGCCACACGTTTGGTCGCAGGTTTCGCGCAACTGATCCTGCTCGCGTTCGGTATTCTGGGCGGCTTCCGGGCTTTCGGCGGGACCTTACCCGAGGTGCCGCATGACCCACCGGGCCGCTTGGCCGTGTGGTTGCCATGGTTGGGCGTGCTCCTGTTCGCCGTTGGCCTCCATTTGTACAAGAGCAGCCGTCCACGATCCCTGATCTGGATGACCTGTACCATGGCCATGGCCTATCTGGGCCAAACGATCTCGGATGTCTTTCTCGACGGTGCTTCCACCGCCTTCTTCGGTGCCGCGCTCATGACGATCACCGCGCTTACCATCGAGTACCGGTTCAACGGGCCACCGGCGCTCATCACCTTCCTGCCTGCTTTCTGGTTGCTCGCGCCGGGCGCCTTCGGCCTGGAAAGCGTAACGAGCATCGCCACTACTGGCGGTGGTACGGCCAACAACATCCTGCAATTGCTCTTCACCCTTACGGCCATTGCCACGGGCTGCCTCATTGGGGCCTTCCTCTACAGCGGGCTCTTCCATATCCGCCGCGCTCAGTGGTTCGGGCGCGATCTGACCCCTGAGGACAAGGCCGAACAACGGCGCATGGCCGCCATACAACCTTATCAGTTCCCGGAACAGGAGCAATGACCACGGCTACAGAATGCAACCAGAGGTCTACCGCATGCGGCGCTCGTAGGAGCGCAGGGCCATCCAAGCCAGGGTAACCAAGACCAGCGCATCGAGCACTACAGCGAATTCCATGACCTGCGTACGGCTGGTGGCGTTGATCCCCGATGCCCAGAACGCACCCACGAGCGACGCCACGAGCAGCAGGGCAGACAGCTTGAACCGTTTGCGTTGACCGGTTGAAATACGAAGGGCGATCGGCATGGGCGGGGACAACGAAGGTATTCGCGCTTCGCTTCCCTGCACCGAAAGGTTCGACAAACAGTACGAAACCGTGCTTCAGCCTGCTGTTGTCGATAGCCCGCGGCCTGGTCCCGGTCGACCAACATCACGGGCGGTACTTTCGCGGCGCGAACTACAATCTGAAGACGATCCATGCCCCAGATCTTCGACCTCGACATGATCAAGGCGGTCTACCGCCGTTTCCCTGCACGGGTGGCCGCGGCTCGGAAAGCGGTCGGCAAACCGCTCACGCTCACAGAAAAGATCCTCTATGCACACCTGTGGGACGGGGATGCGAAGACGGTCTTTGTAAGGGGCAAGGATTATGTCGATTTCGCTCCGGACCGGGTGGCCATGCAGGATGCCACGGCCCAGATGGCCTTGCTACAGTTCAGCACCACCGGTCGCAAAACAGTGGCCGTGCCCAGCACCGTGCATTGTGATCACTTGATCCAGGCCCGCGTGGGTGCGAAGCAGGATCTGCAGGACGCGTTGCTGAAGAGCAATGAAGTGTTCAACTTCCTGGAGAGCATCAGCAACAAGTACGGCATCGGATTCTGGAAACCGGGCGCGGGCATCATACACCAAGTGGTACTGGAACAGTACGCTTTCCCGGGTGCCATGATGATCGGTACCGATAGCCATACGGTGAACGCCGGCGGCCTGGGCATGATCGCGATCGGTGTCGGTGGTGCGGATGCGTGCGATGTGATGAGCGGCCTCGCATGGGAGTTGAAGTGGCCCAAGCTCATCGGGGTGAAGCTCACCGGGAAGCTCAGCGGCTGGGCATCTTCCAAGGATGTGATCCTGAAAGTAGCCGGCATCCTCACGGTGAAGGGCGGAACTGGGGCGATCGTCGAGTACTTCGGTCCGGGCGCGGAGAATTTGAGCTGTACAGGCAAGGGTACCATCGCCAATATGGGTGCGGAGATCGGTGCCACCACCAGCACCTTCAGCTACGACGACTCGATGAGCCGTTACCTGAAGGGGACAGGCCGGGCGGAAGTTGCGGCCCTGGCCGATGCGATCAAGGAGCACCTGCACGGCGATCCTGAGGTCTATGCTTCACCGGAGAAGTACTTCGACCAAGTGATCGAGATCGACCTGAACACGCTGGAGCCGCATGTGAACGGACCGTTCACACCGGACCTGGCCTGGCCGATCAGCAAGTTCGCTGCGGCGGTGAGGGAGAACAACTGGCCCTCGAAACTGGAGGTTGGCCTGATCGGTTCCTGCACCAACAGCAGTTACGAGGACCTTACGCGCAGTGCATCACTGGCGCAGCAGGCCGTGGACAAGAAGCTGAAGACGAAGAGCGAATTCACCATCACGCCCGGGAGTGAGCAGGTGCGGTACACCGCTGAGCGCGATGGTATCCTGGCAACTTTCGATAAGATGGGCGGCGTGGTGCTGGCCAATGCCTGCGGGCCGTGTATCGGCCAATGGGCGCGGCATACCGACGACCCCAACCGCAAGAACAGCATCATCACCAGCTTCAACAGGAACTTCGCGAAGCGCAACGACGGCAATGCGAACACGCACGCTTTCGTGGCGTCACCGGAGATCGTCACCGCGTTGGCCATTGCTGGTGACCTCACCTTCAACCCGCTTACGGATGAGTTGGTGAACGAGGAAGGAAAGCGGGTAAGGCTTGATGAGCCGAAAGGCATTGAACTGCCACCCATGGGCTTCGATGTGAAGGATGCAGGCTACAAAGCCCCGGCAGCCGATGGAAGTGTCGTGAACGTGGTGGTGAAACCCGATAGCGAGCGCTTGCAACTGCTCGAGCCGTTCCCCGCGTGGAACGGCAGGAACATCACAGATGCTGTGGTGCTGATCAAGGCGAAGGGCAAGTGCACGACCGATCACATCAGCATGGCCGGGCCCTGGCTGCGTTATCGTGGACACTTGGACAACATCAGCAACAACACGTTGATCGGGGCAACCAATGCATACAATGGCGAAGCCGACAAGGTGAAGAACCTGCTTACCGGTGAGTACGGTGCGGTGCCTGCAACACAGCGCGCATACAAAGCCGCCGGTGTTCCCAGTATCATCGTCGGCGATCAGAACTACGGCGAAGGTTCAAGCCGCGAACATGCGGCCATGCAGCCGCGCCACCTTGGTGTGAGCGCCGTGCTGGTCAAAAGCTTCGCGCGCATCCACGAGACCAACCTGAAGAAGCAGGGCATGCTGGCGTTGACATTCGCCAACGATGCGGACTACGACAGGATCCAGGAAGATGACCGTGTCGACTTCAATGACCTCACCACGTTCGCTCCCGGCAAGGCACTCACCTTGGTGTTCAAGCACAAGGGCGGTGGAAGCGATACCATCGTGTGCAACCACACCTACAATGCGCAGCAGATCGAATGGTTCAAGGCCGGCGGCGCCTTGAACATCATTCGGGCACAACAGAAAGCGTAGGCTATTCGTCAAGGGCGGCTGCCGGGGGAAGTTCCGCGAAACTGAAGCGGTATCCGGCGGTGACCATCAATGTGTTGACGAACACAAAGCCCTGATCCTTGGAGTTTACCCGGTTCGCTCCCGTGAGCAACAATTCGGCGAAGAGCCCGCCCCATCGGTAGTTGATCTCAGCGCCTCCGGTGAGGCGGATGCTGAGCTGATCGGTGGTCAGGTCGGTGATCGCGTGCGAATCGAAACCCAGTCCTGTGTCCACGGTGTGTACGTCAAGGTCG
>JBATMK010000246.1:0-1885 GCA_049289815.1 Flavobacteriales bacterium | reverse complement strand
AACGCGACGACTGCTGTGCTGATCCATGTCCGCATGTGCAGCGGAACGCTTCTCATTGTTTGATGATCCTGGCAATGCCAGGTCCATTTCCCTCAAGGATCTCCAGCAGGTATATCGCCGCAGGCAGTGCGGTCATGTCGATAGTTGACGAGCCACTGCTGGAACAGGTGCCGGAATGCACGATACGTCCGTCCATGGAGCGCACATGGAACGGGGCATTGGGCGGTGCTCCGGTCACGTTGCAAAAATCTGTTGTGGGCGAGGGGCCGATCCGTAGCGCACTCGCTGCGTGGGTTGGCACTCCCACATTGGAGCCGCAAGCACAATCGAAGTCAGCGGAGGAATATTCAAAGTTCACGGAGCCATTGACCATCTGGCAAACCAGCCCGCATGTGCCTCCAACCAGCATCGCAGAACTTTGAGTTCCGACAAAGCCGGTGGTCGCACCGATCCCTTCAATGATCACCACCCCGTAGTTCAATGTCATCCTGCGATGGAGGCCATCGGGGAGCACCACTGAATCCACAGCCGTCACCTCCATGCTAGGCATTGGGAGCGGGTACGTCAAAGGGTAAGGTCCCAGCCCTGCTGAGAAATCGTACATGAGGTATTCCTGTGATGCCGTCGGTTCGCGCACGTACACTTTACGCGCCAACGTGTCTTCACGCAAGAACGCTGCAAGCGTTCCAGAGAACCACTGCGGTAACCCCATGCCCAAAGTGTGCCCATCCTTGAGAAGGATCTTGTACGAAGTATCGCTCACTAGCGTATCGCCGTGCAGGTAGTATCGGTAGCATTCGAACGTACCTCCACCTGGCGGTGGATAAGACAAATGAAAGTTCTCCTGCCATATGGTCGACGTATCCAAGAGAGCTCGATAGGATTGGGCAGCAAGCCCGGATCCAAGAAGCATGAACGCAACGATCGCAGTGGATCTCATGGAGAAGTCACGGAAAGATAGGACATGGACTTCGCGGCAAAGCGCCGAATGGCTCGACAGGTTCAATGTGACAGATCACGTCGAACGCAATTCACCAAGTCCGGACGTGGCGAGGCAAGGCGTTTCGTACCGTTGTTCCACCCTGAACACATACGCGATGAACGAACAGCATGAACCACACATCCTGATGCTGCTTCGCCGCACGCGCCTGCTTACCCTTCTTGCTCTCGTTCTACCAATGGCCCTCCTGGCCCAAGGGCCCGGCAAGCGCCTGATAACGCCACAGGACCTCTGGGCCATGAAGCGGTTGAGCAATGTGGAACTCTCACCGGACGGCCGCACCGCCGCCGTGGTCGTGCAGGAATGGAGCATCGAGAAGAACAAGCCCACGGCCAACATCTGGCTGGTGCCGGTTGCAGGCGGCGAACCACGCAGATTGACCACGGCGCAGGCCGCTGACGGCTCACCGGCATGGAGCCCGGACGGCAGTCGCATCGCGTTCGTTTCCAAACGCGGCGAGGACAAGGTTACAGGGCTCTACGTGATCCCTACTGATGGTGGCGAAGCGGAGAAAGTCCTCGAATTGCCCTTCGCACTTTCCAACCCGCAGTGGATGCCCGATGGCCAGCGCGTGATCATGGCCACCAGCTGCATACCCCGGTTGGTGGGGAATTGGAGCAAGGAGGATCAGGCGGCCATGGTGAAGGAGGCCAAGCGGCGCACCGACTCCAAGATGACGGCCAAGGTGACCGAGGACAGGACGTACCGCTACTTCGATCACTGGCTCACGGACACGGTGGCCAACCGGCTGTTGCTGGTGAATACGGCAACCAAGGAGTTCAAGGACCTTACCCCGAAATGGGACCGCCTCTTCCAAGGCAGCGGTAGCGTGGACTTCGACCTGTCGCCCGACGGATCTCAAGTGGCGGTGTCACTCAACACCAC
>JBATMK010000245.1:0-5448 GCA_049289815.1 Flavobacteriales bacterium | reverse complement strand
GGCCTGAAGCCTGCGGCCTGCGGCCTGAAGCCTGCGGCCTGAAGCCATCAGCCCTTCGCTGATCCGCGAATTGACCATTCGCTGATCCCCCCGCACACGTTCGACTCTTTGCCTTGCGCCTTTCAGTTCAGGGCAGGTCTTGGCACCATCAGCGATCCCGCTACTGCTTTTCAGGCAGCTTGCCGCAACCCTCTTTCCGGCAGCACTTCGGCAGCCGGGCGTTGGCCGCCGCATCGCCGGCCTTGCCGTCGGCCGAGTAACCCATGCTCATCAGCGCCTTGCGCAGTTTCACGGGTTCGTTCTTGTCGGGGTCGTAGGTCACATGCACCACATCGGTGGCCACGTCCACGTCCACCTTCTTCACGCCTTTCACGTAGAACAATTCGCCCTCGATGGCCTTTTTGCACACGTCGCAGAGCGCGCTGCTCTGGATGGCGACCGACTCGTACTTGCCATTGTCCGTGGTCGAGGTGGTCCGTTGGGCGAATGCGCTGACCCCGAACAGGGCAACAACGATCGTGAGGAAATACTTCATGGTGGTGCGTTTGGCAGCATGTGCAAGTTAGGTTCCGGTCCCTCCCGCGCACGCTCGGCTGTACGGTCGGTGGCAACGGAGATGTGCGTTGGGCGTCTACTTTCGGGAACGAACACCATGCGCCCTCTCCTTACCCTCCTGCCGATCGGCCTCCTCCTGAACGCACAGGGCCAACTGGCCGATCCCGGCTTCGAGCTGTTCGGGGCCGGATGGGGCCATTGGTGCGACTGGCAATTCGTACCGGATGTGCCCCCCAACGGCGGAACGGTGAGCGTGCTGATGCCGGTGGTGTCCGGCATTTCGCCCGATTGCTTCGTGAACGACGGGCTGCAACCGCTGATCTACCAGGAACTACCGGGCGTGCAGAACGGTGACGACCTCGTGATCCATTTTTGGTCGAAGGCCCTTGCCGATGACCCGAACGATGCCATGTGGATGAGTTCCACGGTGATCCTGGGATGGCTCACCAGCCCGACCACGTTCGACTATGATGCCCTCTCCAACAACTACCAGACCGCGGCAACGCCGGGAACGTGGGGCGAGAACATTGTGGTGATGACCTGCGGCAACATTCCGTTCGGCAGCACGCCGGTGTTGTTCCTCGGCGGACATGGATTCGCCACCTCGCCGGGGGTGATCTACCTGGACAATGTGGAGGTCGGAACGATCATCACGTCCGTGGCCGCTACGGACCAACCTACGGTGCGGTTCCATCCCAACCCGGCCACTGACCAGCTCTGGGTGGACCTTGCGCAGGCGCCCACGTCGGTGGAGATCATCGACGCGCTCGGCCGCCGCCTCGCACCGGTCTCCTTCGGGCACCAAGGCCGAACGCTGGAAGTGGATGTGAGCCGCGCTGTTCCGGGCATCTGCACCTTGGTTCTTCACGGGCCGGCGGGTTCGCGCACGGTGCGTTTTCTGAAGAGCTGAAGACCGCTCCCTCGATCCATCGACCGTTCGCTCTTTGCACGCGCTCGGGTCCACCTGAGTGCGTTCCGGTCCAGGGCCGTTGGCCCGCCGGGACAAGTCCTGTGTGATCAACAGAAAGTCGGGGCAGAACCCTTGGTTGAAGGGTGCTAAGCAAAAGAGGCGAGCGCGTGCGGGGTCACGGTTCTATCACCATCGACCGCGTGATGAGTTCGCCTCCTTCGGACCACATGGCTACGGTGTAAAGACCACATGCCAATGCACCCGTGGCCAGGTCGATCGTGCCCGACCAGGAGTTGGTTCCATCCACCACCACTTCGCCGCGTGCGCTGATCAGTCGGATGGCACGTATGCGCATTCCTTCCGGCAACCGTACGGTGAAGCGTTCTGTGGCCGGGTTGGGGAAAATGGCAATGGAGCTTGGGTCCGTTTCCGCGACGAGCAGCACATCGCACAGCGGCGATGTGCAATAGCTGAGCTGGGACGATATCACCCCCGTGTTCACATCGAGATAGGGTGGCACGGTGAGCGTTGGGGTGAGGTCGCAAAGATCCAGGGAGCCGAGCAAGCTTTCATAGCTCTCGGAATGCCCCGCTATGCAAATGCTGCCCGAACCGTCGATGATGCCGAAGTTGTAAAAGTCTTTGTAGCAGATGATGGACGAGCCCGGATACATGAAAAGGTCCGGGGTCATCCATTGGTTGCCGACGAACAGGGCATGGTTGGTGACGATGGTCCCCCAATTATCCGGGCTCGTGAACAAGAACACCGTATCCGAACGAATGACGCCCGAGGCGTCGTTGGCGAACAAACCGTAGAACGCAAAAGTCCCGTTGCCGCTCACGGTCCCGGTGTTCGAGAACGCGGTAGTGCTGAAGCCGTGCAGGAAAATTGCCTCACCCAGGTTCTGGATCACGTTGCCCGTTCCGCAGTAAGCCGCGGTCAATGTTCCGTAATTGAACAAGTCGCTGTAGATCGCCAGCTCCAACGTGTCAGCGATCGTGAAGGTGCCTGAGTTGATCACGCTGTCGGTGTTCAGGTAAGCCCTTTCCACATCTGTATTGCCCGAAACGATGAAGCGGTTCCCAAGGAACGTTCTCAGGGTGGTGGCCGAAAGCTGGCCTTCGCTGACAATACTGGCATCGGCATTGAGAACGCCGTTCACCTGCAACGATCCGGAGAAGGTGATGTGCACCAGGTCTGCCGAGATCGTCAGATCACCCGATGTAACAATGGCCTGGGTGATCACCAAGGTATCACAGGCGGTGGGTAGGCAGCCGCAATCCCACACCCACGTGGTCGAGAAGTCACCAGGTCCTGCAGTGGTGCACGTAGTGCCGTACGAGGAGGCCGTGATCGCCACTAGCGCCAGCAGTGCATGCCCTCGATGATGAATGCGGCGCATGGTTGTTCAGTTGTCGCGCATCATCCGAATACCAGTGCGGTAACCCCAACCATGATAGTAAGGACCCATCGGGTAATAAGGGCTTCCGTAATCCATTGGTGAACCCGGCGTTGGGCTATACCAGCTTTCATACTCCCCCCAGAACACTTCATGGTCCGGCATCAAATTTCCGGCGAAGAAGTTTCGCATGGCGAGATGCTTGTCCCAGTAGTCCGGAAAGCAGATCTCATTCGTGGCGTTCCAGCCGGAATGCAGCCAAGCTGGACCGCCTAGCGCCTCGGAGGTGCCTGCGTAAATGGGATAAAAGACACCATCATAGCCTACGATCGAATTCGTCGTTTGTATCAGTAGTGGCGAAATGGAAATGAAATAAGTCCCTGCCGGATAACAATGTTCAACACTGAGCTTCACGTTCATCACGTCGCGCGCATCGTCGTTGGAATATGTATCCGCAGAGTAGGCCAGCCAACAACCCGTATAACTTGGAAACCCGATAAAGCCACTCAAGATCTTGAGCCATTTCACTTCGACTTCGGCCATGCCGTTCGCAGTGCTGACCAGTTCCATGTTTACGAAGTAGGCTTTGTCGTTGCCCAAGTCAACACCAAGTTCAGCAAGCAGGGATTGCTGCGCGATGACCAGATCACTGGTCGCTATCCACAGCAGACCAACCTGGTCTTGCGTATAGGGAAGATAGAAGGTTGAAGTCTCCTCCGTCATTCCTTTGTCACCCAACGATGCATCACCCTTTTCATAATTGGCATCCGCCTCTGCTAACCAGATTGCTTCGGCCAACGTCTTAGCGCCAAGGTCATCCTTGGCCCCGGAGCAAAGAGCTTTTTTCTCGACTTGAAAAGCTCGGATCAGTTCCGCGCAGTCTTCTCGTCTTGGTTCAAAGATCCCAGCATCCAACTTAGGGGGCGGGGGTGCATTCAGGGTCTCCTTTGAGCAGCCGGAAACCACTAGGACAATTGCCGTGGTTAGGATAGTGTATTCAAGAGTGTAAGCATATTTTATGGTGTTACCATTGGGGGGCATACGAGTTAACTGAAAATCGGAAAGCCGAACCGCTCTTCGGTGTGGATGGTTGAGCGCAGGTCAATGGGGGTTATCAACCCATACCCCGCACAAGCTCGGGTATGCACCGTTACGCGCTTGCGGACAAAGCCATCGCGAAAAGTCCACCGATCGGCTTGCCAGCGACGGCGGTAGCTACCCTTAGCAGTGATCTTGGATGACCGCTCCCTCGATCCATCGACCGTTCGCTCCAAGTCGCAACCGGATGTCCAGGCGGCGATGGACTTTCGCCGCAACTTTGGAGAACGATCGTCCATGGGCTGCCCACACAAGATCATCCGCTTATCATGAAACACGCACTCCCGTTCCTCTCCGCGCTTTGTCTGGGCTTGGAACCGATGGCCCAGATGCCACCGACCTGCGTGCTGCTGCATGCCGGCTTCCTCACCACCAGCTGGGGGGGCGTGACGGAAACGGCGGACGGTGGCGTTGCCTTCACCGGTGGCTACGACCCGACCAATTCGGGCTATTCCGACGTGGTGCTGACCAAACTGGATGCGAGCGGCGCACTGCAATGGATGAAGACCTATACCACAGGCATCACATCCGGGGAGTATGGCCGGGATATCCTTGCCACCAGCGATGGTGGAACAGCCGTGGCCGGTTACTTGGAGCTGGGACAGGTCTTCATCATGAAACTGGATGCCAACGGGGGGCAGGAATGGACCAAGACCTATGATGCTCCGGGCTTTTTCGGCTTGCAGATGGCGAGTGGCTTCGTGCAATTGCCGGATGGCGGCTACGCATTGATCTGTACTTCGCAGTTCCTCCCGAACGATGCATGGTTGATGCTGCGTACGGACGCCAGCGGCGAAGTGCTTTGGAGCGACCGGCTGGACTACACCGGAGGTTATCCCAGGGATGTGGCCGCCATGCCCAACGGCGATCTGGTCTTCATCGGCCAGGAGACGGGTCTGGGGAACCCTTCGGCGATCCTGCGCAAGGATGGGCTGACCGGCGCAACGGAGTGGATCCATTGGTACAGTGCGGGACCGAACTACGTAACGGAGATGCGCGGCCTCGTGACCGCGCCCGATAGCACGATCGTCGTGGGCGGCATTGTGAGCGGCCCCACCTACCTCGACGCGTTCGCGCTGGCCCTCACACCGGATGGAACGCCGCTCTGGTCCACACACATCGGCACGAACGAGTATGAGTATGCCGAGAACATCGCACGCGCACCGAACGGTGACTACCTGCTGGCCGGGGCACGCATGCAGGCCGTGACGTCCACACCGCTGGGCCGCTTCGTTGTGCGCCTGGATCCCGACGGCCAAATGTTGTGGAGCAAGAACGTGAGCCATCCGGATGCAACGTGCAACTGGCCCGTGCGCTGTGCTGCGGCCAGCGATGGCGGTATGCTCCTTACGGGTTACGCAGGCACCGCGACCAACTATCCGCAATCCTTCATGAAGCTCGACACCGATGGCAACTCCTGTCCGTATTGTCCGAGCGAGGCGTTGGGCACGCAGGATACACTGGCGATCGCACTGGCGGTGGACCA
>JBATMK010000244.1:0-2983 GCA_049289815.1 Flavobacteriales bacterium | reverse complement strand
GCTTTCCTCGCGCACTATGACGAGAACGGCCGCTCGGATCGATCACTGGACCTGGGTACGGCCTCTTCCGTTCATATCAAGGCGCTCGCTTGCCAGGACGGGCATGTGAACGTTGCCGGTTGGTTCTGGACGGATCCCATGGATCTGGACCCGCGCGGTGCGCATCACATCCTTACACCGAGCGCGGGCACATCGGGCGATGCCTTTCTCGCGCGCTATGCAGTGGATGGCCATTTCGAACAGGGCTTTTCGCTTTCCGGTCACGGCACGTCGGCAGGCTTCAGCAGCTCGATCGTGGACCTCGCTGTGGATGCTTCAGGGAATGTTCTTGCTACGGGGGCGATCGATGGCACTTGCGATTTCGCACCTGCCGGCACCGGATCCGCAGAGCGGACCGTTCTTGGCGAACAGGATCACTTCCTGGCCAAATACCGTCCGGACGGTAACCTGGCTTGGGTGCACATGAGCGGAGGTGCGGGGGTTGAACATGGCAATGGCGTGGTGGTCGGTACCACGGGCATTTTCGCCTGCGGATACAACAGCAGCACCGGTGTGGATGTGGACGAAAGACCGGATCACGAACTGCTCCTGAACTCCGCAGGCGCAAGCGATCTATTGCTCCTGCACTATCCACCTCCAAGGAAAGTGGAAGGTGGCCCCCGCGATCGGCGGTGGATCCCGATCCCCACATGGCACATCCCCTACTACATCGGGGCCGCAGTGGTACTCGTTGTTGTGGTGGTGATAGTGGTGCGCACCCGTCAACGGGCCAACGCAAGCAGCGCGAGGGAAGAAGGACGACAGCACTAGTTCGGCGGGACGAGAGACCGGTGAGATCGATCTGTCGCGTAAGGAGCTCAGTGCTTTCGGTGGCTGCCGATGCGCGCGCGGTTGCCTTTGTTGGCGGCCACGCGGGCCGTCTGTGCGCCATGGAAAGCGGTATGGCCTCGCATGGGTACGTTGGTATCGGGCGTGGGATCGAAGGTGGGTGCCGGGCGCTCGGCCATGGGTTGGTGTTGCTCCGGCACGTCATCCTGCATGTCCGGTGCGTTGTTGCCCGCCAGATCATCCCTGAGCTGCTGCGGCTGCTCCTTGCGTTGGGCGGTGCGCACGCGGCCCACGGCCACGGTCTTCATTGCGGTGTTCGTCTTGAGTGCGGCGCTCTTCCCGCCGGTGCGGGATGCGGGCATTTTCAGTGGCACTACGGTGCGTGGTGCCGGGCGCTTCGCGGCGGCCTTCCGCACGGGTGCAGCCTTCTTAAGCGGCATGGCTTTCTTCTTCGGTGCCGCCTTCTTCACGACCGTCTTCTTTTTGGGTGCGGCCTTCTTCACGACCATCTTCTTTTTGGGTGCGGCCTTCTTCCCGCTCGTGCGGGATGCGGACATTTTCGCGGCGGGCTTGGCGGCTTTTGCTGCGGACTTCCTTGCTGGCTTCCCGCTGGGGCGGGATGAAGACATTTTCGCGGACTTCTTCATGGTTTTCATGATGCGTCGTTTCGACAACAGGTACGAAGGCTATGCCATCCGTTCCGGTGCGCAAAAGCGTGCGTTCCAACATGCGCATCGGCAAGAATGAGGACAGCCCCGTGGAAGTCCGTGCCCATTAGCGCCCCGCAGGTAACGCAGGCTCTGCCTGTTGAGCAGGAGTGGCCCAATGTCAACGTTTGCAGCAAGCTCAAACCGGGATCCGAAGTCGTGCTTTGCGGAAAGTGAGCGGCCATGGTCGAAAAGGCAATTACCTGATCAGCCGATCGACTCCACGAAGTACATCTCCATTTCACCCTTGCCCTTGGCTTGCACTTTTCCGCGCGGGGTGAAGCTGAAACCTGCAACATCTTTCATCACGGCGTATGTGCTTTCGCTGATGTTCACCTTGCCCACTTCGCCGCTGCTTTCCATGCGGCTTGCCGTGTTCACGGTGTCGCCCCAGATGTCGTACTGGAACTTCTTCACACCCACGATACCGGCCACCACCGGACCGGTGTGCACGCCGATGCGGATCTCGAAGTAGGGTTGTCGGGCCGCGATCTTGGTGGCCTTGCCTGCGGCGATGAAATCGCGCATCTCCAATGCGGCCTTGATCACATCGGTTGCGTGCGTGGTATTGGGTGTGGGCAGTCCGCCGGCGGCCATGTAGGCATCGCCGATGGTCTTGATCTTCTCGATGCCGTACTTGCTGGTGATGGCGTCGAAGGCGCTGAAGCATTCGTTGAGATCGCGCACCAGCTCGCGCGGACCCATGGTCTCGCTCATGGCGGTGAAGCCCTTGAAATCGGTGAAGAGCACCGTCACCTGATCGATCTGCACGGCCTCCGCCTCGCCCTTCGCCTTGAGTTCCTCGGCGACTTCCGCCGGCAGGATGTTGAGCAGGAGGGCCTCGCTGCGCGCCTTCTCCCGGCCGATGCGGTTGCGCTGGAAGAAGAACACACCGGCGAAGACGGCCACGAGCACGAAGCCGCCGATGAAACCGTTGCGCACCACCTTCTGTTTCTGCACCTCCTTCTGCTGGATCGCCATGTCCGCCGCGTAGGAGAGGCTGTCGGACAGCGCCCGCTTGTCGTAGCTGTATTTGTATTCCTGGCGGAGCATGCCACTCTTGTTCTCATCGCTGGTGAGACTGTCGATGAGTTCCCGGGCATGTTCGTAGCGCTCCAGGGCAAGGGCGGTGTTGCCCTGCGCCTTGTAGGCTTCGTACAGCAACAAGTACAGGTTCTTGGCGTCGGTAAGGGTGCCGCTGCTGTCGGCGAACGAGCGCAACGCCTCGCCGGTCTCGATCGCCAGCGCATGGTCGCCGCGTGCCCCGTACAGTTCGGTAAGGCCGATGCGCGGGGCGATGAGGAACTCAGGACCCATGGGTGCGAGGGTCTTCATGCTGCTGTCCAGGTACATCTTCGCTTCGTCGTAGCGGTGCATGCTCGTGCGGAGGCGGCCCATGTTGCCGAGCACCTGCCCCAGGTACATGGTGTTGCCAGCGCGGGCGAACG
>JBATMK010000243.1:0-39203 GCA_049289815.1 Flavobacteriales bacterium | reverse complement strand
CATGACAAGAGTGCCGGGCTCACCATGACAAGAGCGCCGGGCTCACCATGACAAGAGCGCCGGGCTCACCATGACACAGCGCCCGGTCAAGGAGCAATTCCCCGCCCATTGTCAACCCTTTGTCGATCGAGTGTTCGCGATCCACCCCGGCTACTTTTGCCGTAGGTCACGTCGAGCAAGTGGAAAACCCGCACAACGAAGCACAGGAACTGATCGCCAGCGGCAAGCTGGAGGCCTTTGTCCTTGGCACGTTGCCGGCGGACGAACGCTTCGCCGTGCTCCGCGCCAGCAATACGTTCCCGGAAGTCAAGGAGGAGATCACGCGGTTGGAGGAAGCACTTGAACGTTCGGCCCAAAGCCCAAGTGTTTCCGCGGGTGAGTCGCTGAAGGCGAACATCCTTGGTCGTTTGAAGGGTGATGCCTGGCACCAGGACACCCCAGGCGAACCGCCGATCCTCCATGCAGGTAGCTCCCGAAGTGATTTCGCACAATGGCTCGACCTGCCGGGGATGGTGGCACCTGAGACCTTCGACGATCCCTACTTCGTTCCGATCGGCCAGACCGCCCAAGCGCTCACGGCCGTTGTCTGGATGCGCAACGGGTCGCCCGTGGAAACGCATACGGACTGCATCGAGAAATTCCTGATCCTGGAGGGCACGTGCGAGATCCAGTTGCCCGATCGGGTCCAGAAGCTGCAGCCGGGCGACAAGTACAGCATACCGGTGCATGTGCCGCATACCGTTGTGGTGACGAGCAGCCACTCCTGCAAGATCATCGTGCAGCGTGTAGCGGCGTAAACGTCGACGCAAGCCACATGCACATCCCGTCATCGCGAGGGCCTTCAGAGGCCCGAAGCGATCCGGGTTCGACGGGCATACCAGAGCCTTGGGTCCCCACCCGCGTCGAACCCGGATCGCTTTGCTCCGCTCGCCATGACGCGGGATCATGGCCAGGTGGTGATGGTCAGAACCTGGCGCTCACAAAACCCTTCAGGAAGAACGGCGTGCCGGGCGTGAAGTGGAGTTCGCTCACCGGTTCCGGCTCATTGCTCAACCGGCTTTCGGTGTCGAACTGCGCCTGGTTCCATTCGCTGTTCAGCAGGTTCTCCGCGCTCGCGCCGAACTCAATGCTCTTCAAGCGGAAGCTCGCCGTGGCATCCAACAGGAAGTAGCCCTTGGCTACAACGCTGTTCGTTTCGTTGGCGGGGCGATCGGCGATGTGCCGGTAGCGCACGCTGGCATTGAAACCGTGATCGCGCTTGTATGCGAGGCCACCGATCGTGGTGAAGCGCGGCGCCAATGGGATCGCATCTTCACCGGATGACGGTCCGATCACCTTGCCGTCCACCAGGTTCAGGTCGACATCGGCGAAGAGATGATCCGTCAGCTGGTACCGGACGCTGAGGTCGATGCCCAAGCGTTGCGTGGGATCACTGGTTTCCACCACGCCACCATCGCCCACATACACCAGTTCGCTCTCCAGATAAAGGCCCCAGAACGCCACGTTCACCAACATACGCGGCAGGGGCTTGAAGGTGGTGCCGAGATCCGCCCCATACGCCCTGGGCAAGGTGCGGTTGGCGTTGTCCACCACCACGGCGCGTGCGTCGTTGCTGTGGAAACCCATGCCGGTGCGCAGGTACAGCTGTGCGTGTTGACTGAAGGAATACGTGAAGTTCAACTTCGGGCTTACGCGTTGGATGGTGCTCTCGCCGCTCACGGAGTCGATCCCGCGAGCATCGTCATACGTGAAGTTGAACACGTCCAGCCGTGCGGCGGCATTGATGCTGAAGCGCTCGGTGACATCCAGCGTTCCATCCAAATACGCGTTGGCGTTCAGTTGATCCACGCTACCGGCCACGATCGTGTCGAACACCACACGCTCGAGGGCGTTCTTCAATGAGATGTCGGCCCTATCATAACGTGCGCCCAAACCCGCGTTGACGCGGAAAGGCATGGCACCGAGGTGTGTGCTTTTGCCATAGGAACCCGTATAGCCTGCGATCACGCGGTCATCGGTCTGGTTGATCATGTCGCCGTTGACGCTATCGGTGGCGAAAAAGGTGAAGTTGCTGAAGAGGTTGAAGTCGTACTTCACGAAGTAGAGCTGGTTCTTGATCAGCCCGCCGCTGCCCAGGCCGGTGGCCAAGGTTGCATAGGCATTGGTGCGCGCGGTGTTGCCCCCTTCGTCGTCATCAATGGCGCCGAAGCGATCGATCATGCCGCTGTCGATGGCCCGCTGCGGCACCTGGCCGCTGGCGTTCCATGCCGCGCTGAAGGTGCTTGCCGAGAATGTGAGCTGGCTGCTTTCCCCGACCTGTCCAACGTATTTGCCGAAGAGGTTCAACCGGCCGAAATCCTGCTTGCTGTCGAAGTAGGCATCGGTGAAGGCATATTCGGCTGCTAGGTAGGCGTTCTCCTTCTTCTTGCTGAAGAGGTGCTTCTCATCCAGCAGGTTGAACAAACCCACGGCGCGCATGCTATTGAACATGCCGTACTCGGCCTTGATCTCGTTGTTGTCGACGCTGTTGCGGGTGAGGAACTCCACAGTGCCACTGGTGGCGAAATCGCCGAAGCGCGCATCGTATGGGCCTTTGTGCACGAGCAGCTTGTCCATCGTTTCGGGGATCGTGAAGTGCAGGTCGGCATAGCCCTGGCCATGGGCGTGACTCACCATGTTCACCGGCAACCCATCCACGCTCACCTGCAGGTCGGTACCATGATCGCAGTCGAACCCACGGAAAAAGATCTGTTCAGCCTTGCCACCGCCGGCGTGCTGCGCCACGAAGAGGCCGGGTACCAACTGCATCATCTCCTGTGTGTTGTTGAAGGGCCTTGTCTTCATGTCCAGCGCACTGATCGACCCCGTGGTGCTGCTACCGTGCTTCGCGGTAACGGGCGCTTCGCGCAGTTCGATGGCCGCTTCGGTCAACTTCAGATCGAGGGTAACGTCTGTCGTGATCTTGATGCGCTCCTCATTGGGCGCGAAGCCCAGGAGTGTCACCACCACGGTATGCTCGCCGGCTGCTATGCCGGGTATGTTGTACCGGCCGATCACATCGGTTGTTGTACCCATTGTGGCATCCACCACAACGTTGGCACTTTGCACCGGCGTGCCATCCTGCTCGGTGACAGCGCCGCTGAGGGTGAAAGTCTGGGCAGAGGCGAGGCTGCTGGCGAAGAAGAATAAGAGGGTAAGGTTCCGGGCCATGGGCAGGTGGGGTTAGGACCTGGACATACGTGAAATGCCGGGTGATCGGATCGCTTTCACCGCACCACTCTGAACGCGTCGAGCCCGGATCGCTTCGCTCCGCTCGCGATGACGCGCCCGTGCTCTTTGTCATGGTGAGCCTGTCGAACCATGACTTGGTACCAGGGTCGTGGTTCGACGGGCTCACCGTGACAGCCTTGTTGCTTGCGATAACGCGGGCTTGTGCGCGCCTGCGAAACCGGCCGTTGCCGTGTTGCGTTGAAGCGCCCCATGATCGTGGCCGGAATGAACCATGTTGAGGTGATGCGTGCTGCATTGCGCGACCTGCCGGCCGTGGAGCGGAAAATGCAGCGGGCCAAAGAGCTGCTCCGCCGCAAACACCTGAAGGGCGACCGCAAAGCGGTGCTCACGGAGATTCATGCCTATGTGGCCCCTTCCTACAACAACTGGTATGTGGTGTTGCGGTATTGCAAGGCCGGCATTCAGACCTTCCATTACTGCTGGTACCATGGCACGGACGGACGGATGCGCGCGGTGTACGTGCGGCCCGACGGCAGGACGGCCTTCCACTACAGCAAGCACGTGTTCGACCGGTACAGCTCGCGTTTCAGCCCGGATGTAACGGGCAAAGAACGCATGCAGCAGTTCTTCCTGGAAAATCACATGTTCAGCGCCCACACGGTGGATCTGATGGCGGAGGTGGTAGAGGATATCGTCAGTGTGAACCAGGGCTGGCTGTTCGGCGTACGCGATGAGGAAGAGAACCTCACGCACCTGACCACGTTCGTCGACCAAGGGCACTTCTTCCCCGAGCAGCACCGGTTGGAAGAGCGCCTGGAGTTCGAGCGCCTGCTCGGCGGCATGAGCGCTGGGCAACGCATGGAGTTGCTCAAGCGGATGAAAGACCAGGAAGAAGGCGAGGAAAGGAAGGTTGCGTGAGAACCACTGTCACCTGAGCGCCTAGGACGTTCAACCAGAACGCATCGGCAACAGCCCCCCGTACACTGTTCGATCGCTGCGCGAATGTGCTTTTCGACAGACGCTCGGCTCTTTGGCTTGGCGCTTCCTACTCCCTGACCACCCTCCCCACCAACACCTCCCCATCCGTTCCGGTCAATACGCAGTAGAAGCCGCTCGGTAGGTGGGACAGGTCGAGCTGGCTTTCGGTGGCTTTCAGCACGGATGTGAGGACGACATTGCCGAGTGCGTCCATGACGCGCACATCCATCTTGCTGCCGATCGTGGAACCGGGATGCCGTAACGTGACAAGTCCGGTCGTCGGGTTCGGGAAGATCGAGAGGGCGTCCTCATCGGCCGCAGTATCGTTGATCCCCGTGTTGCCGATGGCCACTGGCAGTGATACGGTATCACTGGAGCAGTTCGCGCCTCCGCCCGGGTTGTTCACGACCACGTTCACGGCACCGCTCGGGCCAGCACCCCACGTAACGTTGATGCTGTTGGTGGTAGATGCGCCGGAGCCGCCGGTCATGCTCCAACTGTAGGTGTAACCCGTTACGAGCGGAACGCTGTACGCGGCCACTTGCCCACCGGATACGGAAGCAGGGCCCGTGATGGCGGAGGGCGTCTGCGGTAAAGGGCCGCCGGTGAAAACCGCGAGTTGCGGGGATCCGAAGGGGCCCGCATATACGGTGTCACCGGCCACGTACAGCGCCTGTACAGTGCTCCAAGTGTTGGAGGTGGTTGAGGCATCCCAACAGGTGGCGGCCGAGGTGCTGATCTTGATCTGTGCTATCCGGTAACGCGATTGCCCGCCCAACAGATAGGAGTTGCCGCCCACCCAGATCTTGTCGCCATCGGGGAACAGGCTCAGCACCTCGTAGCTGCTGCTGTTCTGGTTGAACGGTGCCAGCGCGCCATTGAGATCGTACGCGGCTACACCCTTCCGGCTCTGTCCGCTGATCACATCGAAATTGCCCCCGATGAAAATGTGATCGTTGGTACGGACGATGGCCGAGATGCCGGCGAAGCTGCCGGTCTGTGGCTCGGGATGCCAGGTGCTGTCCAATTCCCCTGTCGCCAGATCGAAGCGGCATAGGTTGTCGTACACCGAAGCGCCTGTATCGAAGGTGAAATCGCCACCCACATACACGTGGGATCCCGAAACGTGAATGGCGTTGATATCACCTTGCTCCGAGAATTCAGGGGAGGATTGCCAAGGCGTGGCGGTACCGGTGGTGGCATCCACGGCAACGATCCTGCTGGGGCTGAAGGTGCAGTAGTAGAAGTTGTTCCCGTAAGCGCCCACGCCCTGCCGCCACGAAACGAAATTGGCCATGTCCGACCATGCGTTCAGGTTCCCGCTCGGCAGGTCGAACATGCAGATGCCCATGCGGCTTTGGCCGTTCACCGTGACGAAGGACCCGCCAGCGATCAGTTTGTTGGCCACGCGTGTCAGGGAGGTAACACCGTTTGTGATGCCGGTGGGCGCCCAACTGTCCAGTGCCCCTGTTGTAGCATCGAAACGCGCGATCCCTGCGCGCGGCAGTCCGTCAACCATGCTGAAGAAGCCACCGATGTACATGGTATTGCCGGCTTTTTCGATCGCATACACACCACTCCCGGTGACATCCGGCGTACCGGTCAAGAGCGTTTGCGCGGTGCTCAGCCGTGCTATCAGGAATACCAAGAGGGTCAAGGGATACTTCATCGCTGTTCTTCGAGTTGTGGTTGCCGGTGCAAGATCGAGCGACTTGCGCTTTTCACCGTGTTGCACCGTGCCCATGGAGACGGGGTTGACACATGGAGGTTGCCGAAGCACGGCTTCAGCGAATGAATTGCACTGGCCCAAGGGATCCCGGGATCCAACAGTAGCCTTCGGACCGGTATAACTGCGAAGGCCCGGATCTCTCCAGGCCTTCGCGTCCCTGTTCCTTCGTCCTAACCACCTCGACGAGTCGTGATGCGCTGTACTCGGAACGACCCTTAGACGCGTTTCGAATGCGGGCGCGTTGCCTGTCCGGTCGAACCGTTCGCGCCGGGTTGCGAGTCAACGGTTCCCCGAACGCAGTTACTGCTCGATGCGAGCGTGCTGTCACTCCGCGTACCAGTCCATCAACCGAACCTCGATGGCCGGATCGCCTTCGTTCACCAGCTTCTTGAAATGTTTCACATCGCTGAGGCCCTCCTTCCCACGGTAGTGGTAGGGATAGACCGCCTTGGGCTTGAAGGCGAGCACGCCGCTGGCGGCCTGTTGTACCGTCATGGTGTAGGGCGGGTTCATGCACACGAAGGC
This sequence comes from Flavobacteriales bacterium, assembly GCA_049289815.1. GTDB lineage: Bacteria > Bacteroidota > Bacteroidia > Flavobacteriales_F > PHOS-HE28 > PHOS-HE28. The sequence goes on along the minus strand of JBATMK010000243.1, from coordinate 32,740 downwards.
CACATCGATGTTGGTGAGCGCGCGCATCTCGGGGATGTCATCGGTATCACCGGAGATGTAGAACCGCTCTTTTCCGAAGGTGAGGACATAGCCGTTGCCACGGCCCTTGGGGTGCCGGGCATCCTTCGGGTCGGGCATGTTGTACATGGGTACTGCTTCAATGCCGATGCCGAGCAGTTCGGTGCGGGCGCCATTGGCGAGCGGGGAGCACATGGCTTTCAGGTCCTGTGGCAGGAGGTCCATCACCGCTTGGGGCGCAAGGATGTGCGCCGTCTTCAAGTTAAGGGCATGCAGCGTGGCGGTATCCATGTGGTCGCCATGCACATCGGTGATGAGCACCAGATCAGGAGCGTAGCGCGCGTAGCGTTGCGCGCCGGCATGCGGGTCCACCAGCACCGTGTGGCCCTTCCATTCAAGCACGAACGCCGAGTGGTGAATAGGGTGGATGGCGACCGGGCTGGTGACGTCTGAAGGGTAGTGGCTGCATGTAGGTTCTTGCGCCATGGTGCCGTTACCAACCGCAGCGAGTACGGAAAAGGCGAGGCACTTGTGCATACATCGAAGGTAACCCTGCACACATTCTTTCCGCTCCGTGCAGGATACAGGTAGACTGAACGGGCAAAGGCCCTCGCGGGCCCTTGTCATTCACACGAAATGGTCCACTGCTAGCGCTGGCGGGCGATATCGCGCTGGCTGTTGCTGATGAGGCCGTTGTATTCCTCGCGCAAGGCTTTGGCCTTGTCCATGCCGCCTTCCTGTGCAGCCAGTGCGTCGAGGAACTTCACATTGTCAGGACTGGTCTCCCAGTTCAGGTCGTCGATACCACCGGTCAGGAGCCATACGACCATCACGTCCCACTCGCCCGTGGTCATGCGCACCTCCAACTCGGGTAGCGGGGTGCCGGCTTTGGCGCTGGCCTTGCGGAAGTGCTCGTCCACGATCTCCATGGCCCGTTTCATTTTGCCCGCGTGGTATTTGATCATCACCACGCTGCGCCATTTGGCATCCTCGATGCGCTTGGCTTCGTTCTTCTCGGGCTGTGTCTGGGCAAAGGCGGGCTGGGCGCAAAGGCCGACGAACAGGGCGAGAACGGCGATCTTCAGTGTATTCGTCATTGGATCTGTGGGGGTTTGATGAGGGTTGGTAAAAGCACAACGGTTTGAAGGTACCCTTTTGCCGGTCCCCGACTTTCGGCCCTTCCCGTAATTTGACCCGATGCTGGCCCATGCCAACTATTCGCTCCGCGATCTACTGACGTACTTCCTGAAGCTGGGCACCATCGGTTTCGGCGGTCCCGTGGCCTTGGTGGGCTACATGCACCGCGACCTGGTGGAACAGCGCAAGTGGATCAACGAAGAGGAGTACAAAGAGGGGATGGCCCTGGCGCAATTGGCGCCCGGCCCCTTGGCGGCGCAGCTCTCCATCTATATCGGTTACGTGCACCATGGCCTCCGTGGCGCAACGCTCACAGGACTGGCCTTCGTGCTGCCATCGTTCATCATGGTGCTGGGCATCAGCCTGGCGTACGTGGCCTATGGTGGGCTTCCGTGGATGCAAGGCATGTTCTACGGCGTGGGCGCTGCGGTGATCGGGATCATCGCCATCGGTGCATGGAAGCTGAGCAAGAAGACACTTGGGAATGATTTCTTCAAGTGGATCATTTTCCTGGTGCTTGCGGTCAGCACTTGGTACACGGGGCAGGAGGTCCTCTGGCTGATGCTCCTGCTCGCCGCGGGCTTCATGTTGTTGAAGGCGCGGCCAAAACGCATTGGCGCAGGGGCGATCGCTCCACTGCCATTCTTGGTGGCCAGTGGCGTTACAACAGGTTCCCAACTGGGTAGCATCGCGTGGTTCTTCACCAAGGCCGGGGCGTTCGTCTTCGGCAGTGGATTGGCGATCGTGCCCTTCCTGCATGGGGGAGTGGTGCAGGAGCATGGCTGGCTCACCGAGCAGCAGTTCCTCGATGCGGTTGCCGTGGCCATGATCACACCGGGACCCGTGGTGATCACCGTGGCCTTCATCGGTTTCCTGGTGGCGGGGTTCTGGGGCGCGTGCGTGGCGGCTATCGCCACCTTCCTGCCGTGCTGGGCGTTCACCGTGCTGCCCGCGCCGTACTTCAAGAAATATGGGAAGCTGCCGAGCATCAAAGCATTCGTGGACGGCATCACCGCTGCGGCATGCGGTGCGATCGCAGGCGCTGTCGTGGTCCTCGGCAGCCGCTCGCTCATCGATCTGCCCACATGGAGCATTGCCATCGCAACGGTTGCCGTTCTGCTCTACGTGAAGAAGGTGAAGGAGCCGTTGGTGATCCTTGTCGCGGCGCTCCTTGGCCTCGCGTTGCGTGGGTTCTGAACCACCACAAAAGCAAAGACCCCCGACGGATCGAGGGTCTTCGGCAATGGTGCTGTGAACGTTAGTGCTTGTGCTCTTCAGCAGTGGCGCACGCGTGGCCTTTCTCGCCGTGGGCATAACTGTGCTTGCCGTCCTTGCAGGCTTCGGTGCAGGAATGCTCCTTGGTTGTTTGCGCACTGGCTTCGGCCTTGCCATGTCCGCTACAGCATGCTGCGGTCTGCGCCTTTCCAGCACAGCACGAAGCCTTACTGCCCGTAGTGGCGGTCGTTTTGCATGCGTCGGTGCAGATGTGACCCTTTTCACCGTGCACGTATGCGTGGGCCATCTTGGTGCAAGCCGGGGAGCACACATGCTCCTTGGTGGCTGGCGCCGGGGAGATGGATGCAGCACTGGACTGCATGCTGTCTTGGGCGCTGGCGTTGCCGATGAAGGCTGCGCAGGCTAGAATGGTCAGGAACTTCTTCATGTAAACGTGTGGTCTGTGGTTTCGCTGAATGTTCTACAAAGAAAGGGTATGCGGACGTCCCATCCATCCCCACCTCGGTGCGCTTTCGGCCAATGGGTGTTAATGATCGGTCAGAGCGACCGACCCGCTTCGGCCGTGAAGACGTGCATCTGGTACGGATCCGCCTTGAACGCCTCGCGGATCAGTGCATTCCCCGCTTTGGCATCACCGCTCTTCTGCGCCACGAGGCCGGCCAGACAGGTCGTAAAGGCATCCTTGGTCCCCGTGCGGCGCGCCTTCACCAAGTGCATGCGCGCGTTGTCTATGTCGCCCTTGGCGTAATACACAGCGGCCAGAAGAGCGTTCACTTCGATGTTCTGCGGACGGATACCGTACTCATGCAGTCCGTTGGCCAATGCAGCATCGAGGTCCTTCTGGAACTCCAGCTTGAAGCGCCCCATTTCCAGGCCGACCTCGTGGCTGTGACCGTGGTCGGGAACAATAGCTGTGTAACCGTGATCACTGCTACTGCTGAGGGTTTGGCTGTTCGCGTTCCCATTGTCAATTGTGGTCGTATGTGAATGCAAGGCACCGCCGTGAGCGTGCACGTGCGACTTGTCCATGCCACCAAGCCCCACGAGCAGTTCTTCCGCTTTGGCCATGGCTTGCACGCGGTCCTCCAAGCGGCCCTGGGCTTCGTGCACGCGGGCCAGCTCCATGTAGTAGTGCGCATCGGGCATGAGGGCGACCGCCTTGTTCAACCATTCCTCGGCCCTCGCGTTGTTCTTATTCTTCAGTTCCCATCGGCCCATCGCTGCCATGGCCGGCGGGTAGTTCGGGCGCTCGTTGATCGCGGTCATGTATTGCGCTTCGGCATTCTCCAGATCGCCGGTATTCTCGTACAATCGGCCGAGCATCGTGCGGCACCAACTGGTTTCCTCCTGGCCCGGGTAACCGGCTTTCACGGCCATGTTCATGGCCTCGATGGCGCCCGGGATATCACCATATATCTCACGCAGATAACTGATGCGCGAATAGGATCGGAGGTCGGGTCGCGTGGTCACCATCTTGTCGCTCATGCGCACGGCTTCCTCGTAGTTGCCCAGTTCCACATTGGCATCCACCAGCACGCCGTAGTTGAATGCACGGTGCGGATCCAACCTCACGGCTTCCTTGCCGAGGGCCAGCGCTTCATTGAACCGGTGCTGGCTCAACTTCACCGCTGCCTTCAGTGTGAGCGCTTCGCCACGGCGGGCTGGGTCCTTTCCGCTCTTGGCGATCACATGGTCGAGGATCGAAAGCGCCGCGTGGAAATTGTTTCCGTAGTTCCCGGTGATGCGTGCTTCGGTGATGAAGACCTCGCTGAGCTTGAGCCACGAAGCCAGGTCGTCCGGGTTCTTCGCCAAGGCAAGCCGCGACTTGTCGTAGGCATCGCGCAGGTGGTCGTACTCATCGGGCACCCCGAGTTCCACGGTACGGCGCGGCAGCTCGGGCACAGCGAACTGCGGAAGAAGCGGGGCCAATGCCACCGTATCGGTCGCAACGCTCTGGCTGCAGGCAGCAAGTAGACCTGCCATGCAGGCACACAAAAGGACTTGGTTGATGGTCATGATCGGCGGGGTTTGGATGCACATACGGGAAGGGCGGTGTGGTTGGATCATCGGATCCGCGTCATCGCGAGCACCGCGAAGCGGTCCGGGTTCGATGCTGGTATGCCCTGTCACGGTGAGCGCGTCGAATCGCCGCGATGGTGGAGGTCATGGTTCGACGGGGCTCACCAAGACAAAGCAGCAAAGGCCGCCCCCCTGCGGGACGGCCCTTGCTTTCCGGGAGCAGGATGAACTACTCGCGGATCAGGCGCTCCGTGAAGAGTTGGCCATCCACCCGCACGTTCACCATGTACATGCCTGTGCCGAAGTCCTCACCGAGGCTCAGTGCAACGTTCAAGGTTCCTGCTTCCATGGCAACCTGCCGGTCGAGCATGCGCTTACCCGTGCCATCGAAGATCTCCACTTGGGCGGCCGTTGCCTTCGCACTGAGGTTCTCGATCACAAGGGTGAGTGCATCACTATGGTTCGGGTTGGGATACATGTCCAAGTGCGGAGCATCCGTGCCGGACTGCACCTGACGCGCTCCACCATTGCTCGGGGGCAGGTTCGTGGATCGCGTGTGCGGTATCACCCGGCCACCGCATCCCCCGGAGCCTTTGAAGGGCTTGTTCACATAAGGGAATGTCCCGAGTATAGGCCGGTCGTTGCTCTCAACGCCCGTGGTGTACGTCAGCACATCGAGCAGATCCTGCGTCACCGGGTTCGGGCCTCCGGTGTAATCGTCGTACCAGAGACCGATCGCGGCCAGCACAACGCCACCAACGGCTTGCAATTCGATGCGCGTCACGTCATCCTCCAGGCGGCGCCCATTGGGGAAGCCGTCCATATTGGGGATCCACTGCAGGCTGGCGTCGCCATTGTATTGCGGATCGGTAAGGCCTGCTACGGCGGCAGCGAGCAATCCCTCGCTGCTGAAAGCGGGATCGTTGCGCTGCGTCGCGGGCACGGCCATGTTCAAGCGGAGCATATCGCCACCGTTCGGCAGGAAGTTGTTGATGAACGGCTTACCCATCGCGAGTGGATCGCCGCCTTTGCCGGTGGCCAGCTGGTAAGGCCGCAGGTTGGGCACGCCGGTGTGGAAGATCGGCCAGAGGTCCACGCTGCGCGGGCTGCCGTTAGCGGGCAGCAGCAGTGTCCCGAAGATCGCATCATCCAACGCAGTACCGGTCACCGCAGACGTTCCCTTCAAAGGATACAGGCCGCCGTGACCGTTGCCGAAATCGAAGGCCCCCAAGCTGTTGCGCTGGATGCGCAACGGCGAGAACGCCGGCACGGCTCCACCGAACTGGCTGTCGTCCATGTACAGGGCCAGTTCGGGGTTGTAGAAGTAGTTCCCGAACGTGCCGATGTTGGCGAGATCCTGATAAGGCGACAGGCTGTTCCAGAGGTCCTTGCTGCCGATAGGGATCACGGCCTCGTTCGTGAGCGGCATGCCGAGGCGCGATACCTGCACCCAATTGCCGCTGGTGGTGGTCGTGCCATCCATGTTCAGCGTGCGTATTTGCTGGCGGCTGGCACTGGCCCATACGCCGATGACGAAAGCGGGATCAAGGATGCTGGTGGCTTGCGAAACGTCCAGCCCGTCCTTCTGCAAGGTGCTGATGTCCACCTGCACCACAATGCTGCTCACGTTGAAGCAGGCCAGCCCATCGCGCGGGCTACCCATCTGTCGTGGTGCATCGCCCAGGTCGAAAATGCCGCCGAGATCAACGAAGAAGGGATCGTCCACGGGGCCGCAGAACACCTTCTCGCCGGTGCTGGCGGTGGTTACGGCATCGTACACGAGGTCAGCATACGTGGTGTTGAGCCCAACGGGGCCCTGGATGCTGCGTGGCCCGATGTTGTAAGCTGGTACCACGCCATTGCTCACCACTGTCTGGAAGCTCGCACCGCCGTCGATACTGCGCTCCATCACATAGGTGGTCTTCAGGTTCTCCTGTCCCAACCGGATATTGAAGAAGGTGGTCGGGTCCTGGTTCACTTTGCTGAAGGTGAAGCGGTAGATGATGTCATCGCCTGAGGTGCTCACATCGTTGTCGATGTGGATCTCATACCGGATATTCTCTCCGAAACTGTAATAGTTGGGCCCGCCGTTGGGAAGCTGGAAGGGGATATAGTTGGCGATAAGGGTGATCGTGTTCGGCTTGTCCGGGCTGCGGAAGGCGTACACGTCGGTATTGTCAGCCAACGGGTCGTTGGCTATCAGCGGAGCTTCGCGGTGGCTGGAGGCCAGGACGGTGTTCGCCCAGGAGATCCCACTCATCGCCAGCACGCCGATCATCAGTACAGGGTACTTCATGATGGTTTAGGGTTTTGGTTTGCACCTGTCATTATTGGCAGGCAGCATCATCTACGTGAGGTGATGGACGATCGGATCGGCGATCACTGAATGATCGTCGCCCTCTACTGTTGTCACGGTGAGCCCGGCGAACCGCACCCTTGGTGCAAGTCATGGTTCGACGGGCTCACCATGACAAACGAGAACAGCAAAGGCCGCCCCTTGCGGGACGGCCCTTGCTTTCTGGGAGCAGGTAGAACTACTCGCTGATGAGGTGCTCTGTGAAGAGCGCGCCATCCACTTGCACGTTCACCAAGTACATACCTGTGCCGAAGTCCCCACCGAGGCTCAGTGCAATGTTCAAGGTTCCTGCTCCCATAACGTGATGCGGTCAAATGCTGGGCCCTTCGTTCGGGTCACCTCAAAACATACGTGAAGCGGATGGCGATCGGATCGCGTGCCGGCGGAACAAGTGAGCATGCCCACTAGCACGGCATCGGAGAAAATGGAAAACGTTGCCGGATCAGACCTGACCCATCAGCACCATTGCGCTGAGCGTCGGGGAGGGGACACCACCGGCATCCTCCAGTGTCACCGCAAAGGCCTGTGCCTCGGTGATCACTTTCATGCGTTGCACATGCTGGGCAGCCGTGCCACTGTCATACATGCCCGCATCGATCGGCACACCGCCGGCCAGTGCCCACAGTTGGTATTGCTTGCCGGTCGGAGGTTCGGGCAACCGCAGCACATCGAGGTACACATCCTTTGTTGCGGGATCCCAGTAGAGGCGCGCAGCAGCGTCCATGGTCGTATCCGTTCCGGCCAAGGGCACCAACACGATGCGAGGGTCAAGCACCACAGCCAATTGCGCGTTGCTCGCTTCGAGCGATGCGCGCTGTGTTTCCATTTGCTGCGCCATGGACGTGCGATCGTTCTGCATCACGGCGAGCTGTTCTTCCATCGCACCGACCCTGTCATAGAGCATCCAATTGCCCACTGCGCTCACCACCAAGGCAGCCAACGATGCGGCGGCCAGCCACTTCATTCCACCACCGGTGGAAGTCGCAGGCCTCATCGCGATCACGCGACCGTTATCCGAATGGCCGATGGAACCGAGCACGGCTGCGCGCACCCTCATCGGCACAGGTGCTGCACCGGTCTTGGCCAGCGCTTCAAGAGCCTGTTCAATTGAATCGAGTTCCGCCCGCACGCCGGCATCGGCAGCGCGTAGGTGATCCACGAGCGCGGCTTCGTTGCGGCTGGTCTGGCCCAGCACGTGCGCCTCCAGGAGGCCGGATGCTATGAGTTCCGCGGCGTTCATGCCAGTTCCTTCAAGGCCTCCTTCAATTGCTGCAATGCCGAGCGCGTCCTGGACTTCACCGTACCCAATGCGATCCCGGTCCGATCGGCGATCTCCTGTTGCGAGTACCCTTGGTAGTAGGCGAGGTCGATCATTTCGCGCAGTTCCGGCTTCAGCTTGCCCAGCACCTTGTCCATCCCCAGATGGTCCGTGCGCTCTCGCTCCTCATCCGAACCCAGACGATATACGTGCTTATCGAGCGTCCGGATCCCGTCGTTGTTGCGGTATTGCGCCGTGCGCACCAGATCGATCGCGGTGTTGCGTGCGATGTTCACCATCCACGTGAAGGCCCGTCCCTTGCCGGCATCGTAGCTGCGGGCCGAGCGCCAGATCTTCACGAATGCATCCTGCAGGACTTCCTCCGCCTGATCGCTCGTGCCCACGATGCGGAGCACCACTCCATGGATCGCTGCTGCGTACTGATCGTACAACTTGGCGAACGCTTCCTGGTCGCCGTTCTGTACGGCCGCCAGCAACACAGCGCCTTTATCGACTTCAACAGCCATGGGAGGGGGTGGCGAAAGTAGCTGCGCGGATCGGTCCCCGTGGACGGCGCATTGACCTCACTTTGTTCCCGTGCGCCAATCCTCCACCTTCTTGTTGTAGCTCATTGCGGCGGCTTTGTCGCCTTCAGCTTCCGCAAGGGCCGCGCTCTCCTGTGCAGCTGCGATGGCTTCCTGCACGGCATCGTTGGCGTAGAAGGCCAGCGCCAGGGTGAAGTTGTTCCAGTACATCTTCTTCATCCCCACACTCTTCTTCGCCCAAACGAGCGCCTGTGCATGGTCGATGTGGCGGGTGAGGTAGAACTCCGCGCACTCGGCATAGGTGCCAGCACCCGCATCCGGTTTGGCCAGGGCTTCGGCGATGTTGGTCTTCGCTTTATCCACGCTTGGGGCAGTGATCCACGCGCTTACGCGCGTGTTCGCCCAGATCAGATCAAGGCGCGCGGCATCCTGCTGGAAGGCGCCGAACGTGATGGTGAACACTTCGGCCATCTCGCATTTCTCCGGCGCTGCTTCCACCGAAGCCACATCCAGTTCGGACTTGTAATTGAACGCGCCCCACTGCGCCGCATCGCCGTTCAGGATCACCCTGAAGGTGCGTTCGCTGGGAACAATGAACAAGGCGTACTTCCCGGCCGGCACTGCGATCTTCCCGAACTGCACCGGGCCATCGAAGGTGATGGAGGTGCACTCATTGGCACCTGTTCGCCATACATCACCATACGGCAGCAACCCGCCGAAAATGGTCCGGCCGTTGGCACTGGGCCGGCCATAATCAACGCTGACTTTCGTAAGGCCCACTACTTGCGCAACTTGGCCGCGTGGGCTGGGCTGCGGCAGGTCCTGGGCGGTTGAAGCGATGGTGCAGAAACTTGCGGCGAGCAGGAGGTTGTACTTCATTGTTCTTTTTTGGGAAGGGTGCCGAAAGTAGCGAGCACCAAGTGCGTTCAGTCGTCGCGGAACTGACGATCCATCGATCAGGTCCGCAACGTAAGTGAAGGAGTACGGATCTTTGACCCACCAACAATAAAGTACGGACGCTGGAAGCCACGCCCCAAAGCATGAGAACCCGGATGATGACCTTCATTGCCATCGCTCTTACAACTGCCTGCTCAACCCCGACCATGACTGACAACATGACCTCACCGAGCGCGACACGAACTGCAACGGAACCACAAGACAGCTCCGGCCTTAGTACCGCCTATTTCGCCAGCGGCTGCTTCTGGTGTGTTGAAGGTGTGTACCAAAGCGTGAAGGGTGTGAGCGAAGTGGTGAGCGGATACAGCGGCGGCAAGGTGGCCGACCCGACCTATGAGATGGTGAGCAGTGGAAGCACCGGCCACGCCGAGACCGTGAAGGTGATCTATGACCCGAAGCAAGTGACCTATGGCCAGTTGCTGGAGGTGTTCTACGATAGCCACGACCCCACCACGAAGGATGCGCAGGGCCCCGATCATGGCACGCAGTACCGCAGTATGATCTTCCATGGCAACGAAGCCGAGAAGCAGGAAGCGCTCGCCTACATCAAGAAGCTCGAGGATGCCAAGGCGTACGATACACCGATCGTTACCGAGGTGGTGCCCTTCGAGAAGTTCTGGCCGGCCGAGAAGTACCATCAGGATTACGTGGGCAACAATCCCTTCAACCCCTACGTGCAGAACGTTTCCATACCGCGTTGCGAACGCTTCAAGCAAAAGCGTCCGGACCTGGTGAAGTGATCGGGATCAGTGCACAACACTTACCGCCACCGGTCTGGTGCCTTCAGCACTGAACCAGTAACGGCCCGTGGCTGCGCTGCGAACATCAATCGTGATGCGTTGCGCTGCTTTCACCGAGCCGCTGCGCACAACGCGGCCCGTAACGTCCAGTAGTTGCCAAGTACCGGAGTAGGGCAGGGCAGCGGTGATCGTGAGGTCCTCCCTTGCCGGGATCGGCCAAATGCTCAGCAACTGGTCGCGACTTGTCTCCGGTACGGCGAGCACAAAGTCGTAGGGATCCGACACAGCTTGGCAGGGCTGCCCATAGTCAACGAATGCGGTGTAGGTGCCCGTGGCGGTTGGCGTGAAGCAATCGGTGGTGGCGATGGGCAACCCGTTCAAGTACCACTGCGTGCTGAGCCCCGCTGGGTAGACACAAAGCTCCGATCCGGAAGGTACGATGCTCGCCTCCATGTTCGGGACGAACGTGAAGCCGATGATGACACCGAGCTGCTGGTTGAAGTTGGGACAGAGGCTTGGAGCGCCACTGACGCTGTAGCCACCGGATGTTGTTACCACCAGCGTGTCGTCCGTTTCGCCCGGCATCACAACCCCATCCCGTGTCCATTGGATGTTGGTGTCGTAGGGTAGCATGAAGATGAGCAGGGCCGTATCGCCTTCACAGTAAAAGGGATCGAATAAGCTATCAAGCTGCGGGGTGTCGCCCTCGGTCATTACCACAGGTGACAGAAAAGCCCAGCCATCCACCAGCACTTCGGGGGACATTTCCGTGCAGCCGTTGTCCGTGGCTTCCACGCTGAACATCGAACCACCATCGAGGTAGGCGTCAACAATACGCGTCTGGCCGGTTGCACCAGGGATGGGACTACCGTCCTTGTACCATTGGTAACTATCGTACACCTGGGTGGTCAAAACGTCCTGCGTGTTGGGGCACAGGATCAAGTTGTTGGGTGTGATGGTGGGATCGAAGGGGCATTGTGCCGAAGCGGCGATCGATGCCATTGCGATGCAGTGGGTAAGCAGTGTTCTCATGTGTTCATCCCGACTTGTCGGAAGCATTCGTTTCAGCACCAAGACACAACCACCGGAGCAAACGCTGCCGCAGGGTGCCATCTCAAAGTGGACCTATCGCGCAGCATGCCCGAAGGCAATGCCAACCGCCTCGCGGAAGAGCTTCTCGGTCACCTTCCCGAGGCGCATGATCGTGGCGCCCTTCTCACCCCACTTGCTCGGATGCGGCTCGAATTCCTGCGGATGATGGGCGATCAGGTCCGTCTGCTGCTCCAGATCGAGCATCAACACAGCGAAGCCTTCCTCCACCCACAACGTCATGAAGGTGCGGCCGGGCTTGGCACCGGCTTTCTTCGGCTTGATGCGCAAGGCCACCTTCCCGAAGTGATCGTACTCCTCCGCGTTGAAGTCCTTCAGCCCGATGCTGCGGGCAGTTGCTATGTCCATCGCCACGAAACTAAACGAGCACCTCCGGTCTTCGGGTAAGAGGACCAGATCCTGTTCGGGATCATCTTTGGCGCATGACCAAGAACCGCCTGGAAGCGTTCAGTGATGGGGTCATCGCCATCATCATTACGATCATGGTGCTGGAGCTTAGAGTGCCGCACGGCCACGCGTTCCAGGACCTGTTGCCGTTGTGGCCCAAGTTCCTGAGCTACCTGCTCAGTTTCGTCTACCTCGGCATCTATTGGAACAACCACCATCACCTGCTGCACACGCTGAACCGCGTGAACGGCCGGATCATGTGGGCCAACCTGCATCTGTTGTTCTGGTTGTCGGTGATCCCCTTCGCAACGGGCTGGATGGGCGAGAGCGCGTTCGCACCGCAACCGATGGCGCTTTATGGCGCAGGATTGCTGGCCTGCGCGCTGTCGTGGATCATCCTGCAACGATCCATCATCAAGCTCGAAGGGCCGGACTCAGCTCTTGCCCTGGCCGTTGGCCGGGACCGCAAGGGCCGGATATCGGAGATCCTCTACATCTGCGGGATCCCACTTGCATTCGTTCATCCGGCACTTTCCGGTGCGTGCTATGTTGCCGTTGCCTTGATCTGGATCATACCGGATCGGCGGATCGAACGACAACTGGAAAAAGAGCCGCATCAGCCGAAGCAGTAAGCCGCGCCCGCTGCGCTTCACGCCACCGCTGAGGGTGCAGGCACCGCCGCCCTAACCGCAGGCGCCACCTTGGTGGCATAGAGTTCAATGCAGCGCAGCATCTTGTCGTGTGGCATGTTGCCCACGCTGAACTGCAAGCTGTACCGCGTGAAGCCGAAGAGCTTGTGCTCCATGAGGATCTTCTCGATCACGGTGTCGGCATCGCCCAAGAGCATTGCTCCCTGAGGTGATCGCTCGAAGTCGAACTGCGCGCGGCCTACCGGGCCCCAGCCACGTTCGCGACCGATGCGACCCATGGTTTCAACATATGCGGGGTAAACCAGTTCCGCAGCTTCGTCGTTGGTTCCCGCAACGAAGCCGTGCGAGCCGATGGCCAACTGCAGTTTGGCGGGATCGTGGCCGGCCTTGGTCCACACTTGCTTGTACAGATCGGTGAACGGTTTGAACCGTGCAGGCTCTCCGCCGATGATGGCAAGCGTCAATGGCAAGCCCAGGGTGGCCGCGCGCACCACGCTCTCCGGCGTTCCACCGACGGCGATCCAGACCGGCAGCGGCGTTTGGACAGGTCGCGGATAAACCCCGCGGTTGTCGATGGAGGGGCGGTGCTTCCCCTTCCAGGTGATGCGTTCGCCCTCGCGAAGCTTCAACAGCAGTTCCAAGTGCTCGGCGAAGAGTTCATCATAGTCCTGCAGATCATACCCGAAGAGCGGGAACGATTCGGTGAACGATCCACGGCCCGCCATGATCTCCGCACGGCCGCCCGAGAGCAGATCGAGCGTGGCGTATTGTTGGAAGACACGCACGGGATCTTCGGAACTCAACACGGTAACGGCGCTCGTCAAGCGGATGCGCTGGGTGCGCGCCGCTGCTGCCGCCAACACGACCGCTGGAGCTGATGCGATGAAGTCGGGACGATGGTGCTCACCGATACCGAACACATCCAAGCCAAGCCGATCGGCCAGTTCGATCTCCTCCAGCACGTTGCTGTACCGTTGCTCCGCGCTGATGCTTTTCCCCGTGCGCGGGTCGGGGCTGTGGTCGATGAAGGAATATATGCCGAGTTCCATACGTGGTGCGTTAGGCATGTGCCGTTGATGCGGCCGCGAAGATCGGTCAGGGACAAGGTGCGGCCATTGAACTGGTTCAAGAACCGGACGCATAGCTTGGCCGAAAACCTTCTTGCATATGCGCACACCGACCGTGCTCTTCGTTGCAGCCGCACTATGGGTGGATACCTCCATCGCTCAAACACAGCGGTCAACCGGCACCAGCAGCACCAAGCCCTTCGTCTTCGGTGAAGTATGTGAGTTGAAGTCCACCGCGCTCGACCAGGACCGGGTGCTGAATGTTTGGTTGCCCGACGGCTACAAGGACACCACTGCTACCTACCCTGTGATCTATGTGCTCGACGGTTCTGCCAATGAGGACTACCCGCACATCGCAGGGCTCGCGCAATACATGAACATGTACGACCTGCTGCCGAAGAGCATCGTAGTGGGCGTGTCCAATGTTGGTCCATCGCGCTATCACGATTTCACGTATCCGACCACGAACGACAGCGACCGCGTTTGGGTACCGACCAACGGCGGTTCGGCGGCCTTCATCAAGTTCCTGCAGGAGGAAGTGCAACCCTACGTGGTGAAGCACTACCGCACCAATGGTGTGCGCACGGTCATCGGGCAATCGCTTGGTGGCCTGGTGTGCACGGAGATCCTGTTCAACAAGCCGGACATGTTCGACAACTATATCCTGGTCAGTCCGAGTCTGTGGTGGGATGACGGCTCCCTTGCTGACAAAGCCGATGCCTGGATGAAGACCCACGCAACCCAGCCCAAGCGCGTGTTCCTCGCCATGGCGCACGACGACGATATGATGCAGGATGAAGTGGACAAGGTGCGAGCCGCCCTCAAGGCACATGCGAAGCCGCCGTTCCAATGGATCTACGCGCCCTTTCCACAGGAGAGCCACGCCACCATCCTGCACAGGGCTGTGTATCGTGCGTTCGAGTGGTTGACGAGCGGGAAGTAGCTCAGCGGACCGCAGTGCCGCGCAGAATGCTCCGCGCCGCCTGATGCCCCATTGCGAAACATCCCTGCAGGAGGAAGCCTCCCGTTCGCGCATCCCAATCCACCATCTCGCCGATCGCGAAAAAATGAGGGAAGCGCTTGAACGCGAAGTCTGCTGTAAGATCCTCGGTGCGGATCCCACCGACGGTGGAGATCGATTCGCCCACGGGCCGAAGACCCGTAACGGACAACCGGAGATCCTTGATGTCGTGAGCAAAGTCGGCCGGGGAGATGAAACGCTCCTTCGGTGTGAACGCCTTCAGCAGTGCCAAGTGCGCGCGATCGATGTTCACGCTGTAGGCGAAGTCCTTGGAAGTCTTGCCGGTGAGCTTTTGCAGCAACTGTTCTTCCGTGTTGTTCGGTTTGAAGTCGATATGAACGAAGGCTTCGGCGCCCATGGCCAATGCCTCGCGCAGTTCGGGCACCAGTGGATAGATCGCGTTGCCTTCCAGGCCATGCTCTGTGATCGTGGCCTCGCCCAACACGCTTGTGCCGCCTGCAGTGACGCGGATGTTCTTCAACGGCTTGCCCGCGTGATCGCGGATAAGGGACGCTGGCAAGTGGATCCCGACGCCGCAGTTCGCCGAGCGGAAGGGTGCGGCGTGGATGCCGATGGCAGCGAACAACGGGGGCCAGATGCCGGTGGATCCGGTCACGGGCCACGACGCACCGCCCAAAGCGAACAGCACAAGATCCGCGACAAGTCCGGTGCGCTCCGTACTGTTCTCGATGATCGGGAGGCCCTGCTCATTGAAGCCGTCGAACACATGTTCCAAATGGAACTGCACACCCCGGGCAAGAAGTCGTTGGCGGATCGCCTCCAGTACTTCAATAGGCTTGACTCCCTTGGTGGGGAAGACGCGACCACTGGTACCGACATAGGTGCCGATACCGATCTCGTCCAGCCATGCGCGGAGATCCGTTGGACCGAACGCATCAAGTGCATCATCCAAGAAACCCGGAGGTGAGTACACCGCTTTCAGCGCAGCGCCTTCAACGTTGTTGGTGAGGTTGAAGCCACCCTGGCCGGCCACGAGGAACTTGCGTCCGATGGCCTTGCCGTGCTCATACACATGCACATCATGATCGGGCGCCAGCATGTCGGCGGCAATGAAACCGGCCGGGCCACCACCGATGATCGCTATTTGCTTCCGTTCCATCCACGACAAAGGACCGGGATCCAAGCCTTCCCCCGAAAAGATCCGATCGTGGAACGATGGGAACAGATGCGCACCGATCGGGCAACGGATGGTACAGCCCGTTACTACCCATGCTGAACGGAACCCGCTGGGAACGAAGCGATGGACAAAGCGCCAATGCCAAGGAATGGTCCTTGGGGCTGTCTGTTCAAATCCAAGGAACATGACAACAAGAGCGATCATGGCGACGGCAGCATGTGCGATGCTGGCCATTGCGAACGGACAAAGCGGGAATACGACTTCCCCGAACAAGAACACCGATGCACAGTTGGTGCAAGTTCCCGTGCACAGCATTTACCACGACTGCCTGCTGGCCGCTGGCACCAGCACGTGGAAAGAACTTGGTCTTAACAGCGACCAAGTGGATCGTGTGACCGCTCTGCAGACCGCATACAAGGCTCAGTTGGCGGAACCGCTGCAGACCGCTGGCAAGGGCAAAGCCGCCAAACCGAACGCAGCGACGAGTGAGAAACCCGCCCCGGTCATCAAGCCAGCTGAACCCATGGAAAAGAGTGCGATCGAAGAGGAAGGCAATAGTGCAACACCCTTGGTTGAGCCCATGGACAAAACCTTTGTGGAGAAAGAGGGAATCGCTGAGGACAACCCGACCGAAGGCATCAATGAAGGCCAATTGAGCGAGGGAACACAACCGGTGCAACTGGATCCTGCTGTGCTCGCGGATGCACAAGGCAGCGAATTGGCTTCGATCCTGACACCGGAGCAGTGGACCCGTTGGCAGAAACAGTGTTCTGCTGGTACACCTGTAGGCATGAACACCAAGTAAGCGTCACCCATCATTAAGAGGAGCCCCGCGAGGGGCTTCTCCCGTTATCGATGGGTCATGGTCCGGGATGTTCGGTCCTTGACGGACCCCGGCCCGCATAAGTATTGGAAGAACCGGACCCCTGCTGCACCGATCGGTCTTCCCTTTCGCGGTTATCTTTTGTCAACGAACGGATCATGGAGCGGGAGGAACGCACATATGAAACGCGCATCGCGCTGATCGTGCAAACGCGCCACAACCTGATGGAGATCAGATACAAGCCTGGCGTTACCATGGACATGGCAGGAGTGAAGGAGATCCATGAAACCCGTGCGCGCATTTTCGGCGATCGACCCTACGCGTCCATCAGCATCATCCCGGACGACGTGGACTTCGAGCTTGGGATCACCCAGCGCGATCATTATTCCGAAAAGCGCGGGAACGACCCGCTGCTGGCCTGGGCCGTGGTGGCTCGCGGATCCATGCTGGACATGATCGCCAAACTCTACTTCTCGTATTTCCCGCAAACCTTTCCGGTACTCACCACCACCGACGAAGCGGAGGCCCGGGCTTGGATCGAGGGGCAGTTGGACCGGGACATGAAGAGCGCAGGTTGAGGACCTGGGCATCCACGCCTGCTGCATGGATCATTTCGTCTTCTTGGCTCGGGCACGTTGCGCATTCTCCTTGACAAGCTGCTTCACCACTTTGGTGATCAAGACCAAAGGCAGTTCACTCTCCAATGTGAATTGCAATGTGCCCTTTCCAGCCTTGTACGGCGCGATGGCTTTCAGTAGCACGGCATCGCCCTTGGGCAATGGATAGATGCTCACGTGTTTCTTGTATCCCGCGAAGTAGACGAGGTAGGTACCATCCAACTTGAAGCAGGGGATCGCATAAGAGATGGTTTCCTCGGCCTTGGGCACGGCAGTGCGGATGGAGCCGCGCAGTTGGCCCAGCACATGCTGCGTTCCTTCCGGGAAACCAGCGATGTATGCATCGATGTTGCTTGCTTTTTTCATCATCTTGTGATCTCAGGCACGTGGGCCGGTGTATCGATCACTTGTCGCTCTTCGGTTCAGTGGGCAATCCGGCTTCCTGCCATCCGGTGATCCCTTCGATCATGCAGTACACGTCCACGAAACCGAGTGACATCGCGGTGCTGGCAGCCATGGCACCCGCCGGGCATTGCGGGCTGTAGCAGTAGAACACGAGCTTGGCGTTCCTGTCGGGAGGAAGCTTGTCAAGGGTCACCTGGTCGAAGACCAGCAGCACCGCACCTGGAACATGGGCTTCAGAATAAGTTTCCACTTCGTTGCAGTCATAGACAAAAACGCTCGGTGATCCGATCATGCCGGCCAGTTGCGGTGGGGCAAGCTCCTTCGCCACCGGTTGTCCCGCAGTCGGGTCAGGCTGAATTGATAGAACCGAGCGGCTGTCCTGCCCATGGCAGACCAGTGAGGCAATGGTGAGCGGAACAGCAAGGAGCAGGATGCGCATGGTCGGTCAAGCGATTTCTTGGATCATTCCATCGGGTTCTCTGTGTGCGAGCAATGTTCCAGGGGTCAGTCGGCCAGCACAAAGTCCTCCCTCGCTGCATCGGAGCTTTGGTGAACAAAATACATTTCCAGTTCTCCTTTCCCCTTGGCCACCACTTTCCCGCGAGAGGTGAATGTCAGCCCGGGTTCATCCTTGACAAGTGCATAGGTGCTCTCGCTGATGTTCACCTCGCCCACCTCGCCAGAGGATTCCATGCGGCTGGCCGTGTTCACCGTATCGCCCCAGATATCGTAGGCGAACTTCTTCACGCCTACGATGCCGGCAACGACCGGTCCGGTGTGCACCCCGATGCGGATCTCGAAATAGGGAAGGCCCTTGGCCATTTTATCCGCCTTGCCCGCAGCGATGAAGTCGCGGATCCCGAATGCCGCCTTCACCACATCCAGGGCATGCGTGCTGTTCGGTGTTGGTAAACCACCGGCGGCCATGTACGCATCGCCGATGGTCTTGATCTTCTCGATGCCGTGCTTTTCCATGATGCGGTCGAAGGCCGAGAAGCACTCGTGGATGTCAGCGACCAGTTCCTTGGCCGTGAGCTTCTCGCTCATGGCGGTGAAGCCTTTGAAGTCCGTGAAAAGCACGGTCACCTGGTCGATCTGCTTGGCATCGGCCTCGCCTTTGGCTTTCAATTCCTCTGCGACTTCCTCCGGTAGAATGTTGAGCAGCAGCTCCTCGCTGCGCGCCTTTTCCTTGCTGATGCGGTTGCGCTGGCTCCACACAACGCCCAGAAAGAGCAGTGAGAATGCCAGCCCGCCGGCGATGCCGTTGCGCACGAGCCGCGCGCGTTGGTCCTTCTTCTCCTGTTCGGCTTTCGTGGCAGCTTCCTTCTTGTCGAAGTCATACTGCATCTGCACTTGCACGGCCTTGCGCGTGTTGGCCTCATTGGTGATGCTGTCCTGGTAGGCGATGTGCAACTTGAACTGCTTCAGCGCTTCGGCCGCATCACCCTGTGCGTTCGCCACATCGTACAAGCCAGCATGTGCATTCGACAACCATTGCTTCACACCCACGATCCGGGCCATTTCGATGCCTTTGTTGATGTGCTGCTTCGCCTCGTCGTACCGTTCGAGCCTGGTAAGGATCTCGCCGGTGTTGATGGAAGCCGCGGCGATGCTGTACGGGTCGCCGAGCTGCTCGAAGAGGCCGAGGACCTCCTCGTTGTACTTCAGCGCCTCCTCCCACTGCTCCAGGCGTTGATAGTGGTTGGCGATGGAGCCCATGGTGATCGCTTCGCCCATCGGCTCCTTCAGTGTACGAGCGATCTGCAGCGAGCGCAGCAAGTGCGTCAGGCCCTCTTCATATTGGCCGTCGTTGTCCAGGACGGTGCCCAGGTTACTGGAGGCTTGTGCGATGCTGAGGCTGTCGCCCATCTGCTCGTACATGTGCAAGACGCGCCGAAGGATGCTGATGGCCTGCTCATGTTCGCCCATCTGGTCGTACACGTTGCCGATGCTCATGCGCACGTTGGCCGCCTCAGCGCTGTCACCCTTCTGTTCCGCGAACCTCAAACTGGCGAGATAGTGTTCCAGTGATCCCGGGAAATCACTTTGTTGCTGGGCCATCCAGGCGAGGTTGTAATGGATGCGCTGTTGTTGGTCGGCGTTGCCGAGGGCGGTCCACAAGTCAAGGGAGCGATGGTAGAGCGGTATGGCGATACCGTACTCCTCCCGCTTCAGATGCCCGTATCCGATATTCTTGAAGGCTTCGGCAAGTCCAGGCTTGAAGTTGAGGCGTTCGGCCAGTTCAGCGGCCCGTGAGCCATAGGCGATGGTGCTGTCGGGCGCGCTCTGCGAATAGCCGGCCGCCACCGCGTTGAGCAGGCTGACGCGGTTGGTATCCGGTGCAGCCATCCCCAGCACTTTCAACAGCGAATCGACATTCGCCTGGGCCAAGCTCGTGAACGGCACGCACGCCAGCACGAGCACGAATAATTTTGCGCGCATGTTTTCCATTCCGACTACGGGAGCGATTTTGGGTCCCTGAAAGAAACGAAGTCCGTTTCAACCAAGGATCCAGCACCCCATGCTTTTCACCTGCACGTTACCGCAAGGTGAAGGTGCGCCCGGGTCACCCCCTTCCTGAAAACATGGTTGCTCCCGCTGATGGCCCGATGTGGATCAGGGTTCATGGTATCATTCCACCACGAAGCGACTTGTGATCCGCTGCACGCCCGCTTCGATAACGGTCTCATACAAGCCTGCACCGAGTCGCCGATCGAAGGTGAGTTCCGAATCCAGCGCGCCGAGCGCGATGGGGATCCTTTCCGAGTGCATCAGGCGACCGGTGAGATCATATACCGAAACCATCGCTAGGTCCCCTGTATCCGCCAGTCCGTTCACGCTGAGGTGGATCCGATCGCCATTGCTTGGGCTCGGATGGATGAGTACGTGATGGCTCACCCCTGACGCGGCACTGCGTTGCTGGCCCGCCAACAGGTCGTAACAGTTCAAGGCGTCCACGATGAAAACACTGCAAGCGGCTCCCCACGGGCACCAGGTCTGGCCATTGTCGAAACTGGCGCGCACCCGCACATCGTATGACGTGCATTCGGTCAATGGGAGCGTTCCCCACACGTTCAGGAGGAGCGAAGCGTTCGTGCTTGCAATAGTGCGGGTGTAGTTCAGGTCCGTGTTCTTCCATTCGAACTGGTACTTGTTGGCCCCTTGCGCACCTCCACCGGGCAGGGTCCGCGATACCACATGCGCCCAAACCCTGTCCCAGCCCAGGAGGTTCTTGCTCACACCACAGCTGTAATGCGGACCGGGCGCAGTTTCCAACTGCGTTGTCGGAGTACTGGTCGCATGCACCAAGGTGAAGCGACAGACTTTCCCGAACGGCGCGAAGACACCGTTCACCTTGCTTCGAACACAGATGTTGAGCAGCATATCATACGGCAGCGGCTGGGTGATCATGGAACTCAGCTTGAGTTTGGTGGCCCTGACGGCGTTGGCCGGGCCATTGTCGCCGCTGCTGGCATGATCACGGAAAATGCGCCGGCTATAGCCCCCGTTCGGGTTGAAGAACCAGAACTGGTAGCCGTCGTCCGTCTGGTCGTCGATGCCGAACTCGGCGCTCACCGCAGGGTTCACTTCCGCACGGATCACATCATCGATGTGCCATTCAGCAGTGTTGCACGATGTGGTGGTCGGACGGTCGGAACCGGCCGGTGTACAGAACCCTTTGGAGTAACCGATGTTGCTGAGACTTCCGAAGGCACCATTGCCCATGTTCTCGATCACGGGTTGGCCGAAGTGGTTGGTGAGCATATATCCGCCAGCGCCCATGCCATTTCCACCGCTGTCGTGTACAAGCAGTTCGTAACAGTGTTCCCCTCGCAGATAGATCGGCTCATAGGACATCGTGTTGTCCGCATATGGTACTGCCGGACCGTTGAGCACCATGTTGGAAGTGCCTTCCTCCACGATCTCCCAGGTAAGCTCGCTGCCGCCTGCGCGCACATCCATGGTCAGTTGGAAGCCATACAGCCCATGGCATTCGCATTCGGGCGTTATGATATCGTTGAACGTGTAATTGTAGGGATCGGTGCAGGGCTGGCCGATCAAGCCGTAAAGCGTGGGACAATCATCCAGGTTGTTGGTCACATAGCCCGATGGTGGTATGCAAACGAAGGCGGAATCGTCCGGATCCCCCGCACCGTCATTGTCCTGATCGTGGTAGTAGACGGAGGGTTCATATATGATGAACGGGTTGGCGTTCGGCGGCCCGATGATCACCGGATCGCTGCTCACTACGCGCGTCCTGTAGTTCGTGCCCGGCGGTGTGCCGACAGGTATCGCACCCACAATGATGTTGGTCGACACCGATGCCAGCGTACCGAGCACGGTAGGCGATGTGAAGTCGCCGTTGGCATCGCTGAGTTGTGCACTAAGGATGTTGCCCGGGTTCAGCACCGCCCCCAGAACTTCGACCGGAACAAAAAATACAGAGGCGTTCGCGCAAAAGATCCCGATCTGGGCGAACGGGGTTCCTGTGGGTAGTTCGTCCGAAGGCTGGTAGGACCAGAAGTCCGTATCGCCCACATAGCCGCGATCGCCGATACCGAAAGCGGGAGCGTTCATCCGTCCGAACGAAGGGAAGGTCGCGCAGGTCCTCCACGCATCATCCATCCCGCTGTATTCATAGACATCGCGGAAATAGACCGAGGCGTGGGCACCACTGCCCACATAGCCGCGGCCCGCAGCGCTGAAGCTGAACAAGCCATCGCGGAGCGGATCGCCGAGGGGGCTTGGACGCGAAGCCTTGGTGGACCAGCTATCGGTTACCGGATCATACGCGTTCAGTTGCCCGATGGGGAAACAGAAATAGCCGAGGCTGCCGATGACGAACGTGCCTATACCGCTCGAGGTCCCTCCAGGGACGTTCGCGCGTGCTGCCCAGCTATCTGTAACAGGATCATATGAATGGAACGTGGTGAGCGTGTTGAAGGACGCATCGGTACCACCACCCACGTAGCCTTTCCCATTCACAGCGAACGAGCCGCAATGGTGTTTGGCCGGTCCAGGCAAGTTCGCTTTCTGCGTCCACTGGTCGAGCGCGGGATCATATTCCCAGAAGTCGCTGTATACCACCGGGATCGCCAGGTTGGCGCCACCACCGACGTATCCCTTGCCACCAATAGCAAAACCTGCCGCCCCGTACCGCGCAGCACCAGGAAAGGATGCGCGTTGTGTCCACGTATCGGCCGTGGGATCATATTCCCACACCTCGTTGCTGGCCACACCACTGCCGAACCTTCCTGTGCACACATAGCCCTTGTCGGCGATGGTGAACGTCACAGCCTCCACGCGAACATCCCCATCCGGCAGTGTAAGCGTTGACCATTGCAGAAGGATGGGATCGTACCGAACAAAGTCGGGCGTTGCACTGCCACGGCCGATGTAGCCCATGCCATTGATCGCGAAGGATGCAGCATCCGAGTGATCTCCGCCCGGCACCGACGGCACGAAGGCCCAGCTATCGGTTGAGGGATCATAGCGCTCCATTTCACCACCCACCGTTAGCGTACCGGAACACACATACAGGCTGTCGCCCAATGTGAATCCTGGAGCGCGGATATGCACCATGGCCATGGAAGCGCGTTGTGTCCATGCATCAGCCAGAGGATCATACGACCAGCAATCATTGAACTCGATGAGGTCGGGGTAGTTGACCCCGCCCGCGATATACCCGAGCCCATTGAGTGAGAAGCCTGTAGCGCCTTCACGAGGAGCCCCTGGCATGTTGGCCTTCTGCGTCCATGTGTCGGTGGTGGGATCATAGGCATAGAAGTCGTCCATCTCCTGGTTGGAAGAGTTGCGCCCGCTTCCGATGTAACCGGATCCATTGATGGCGAACCCCGTGGCCAGGGTGCGGGATCCGCCTGGCAGCACTGCACGTTCGATCCAGGTATCCGTGGCTGGATCGTAGCGCCAGAAATTGCTCACACCCGGGGTGAGGGTGGCGATATCACCGCTGCCCAGATAACCGTAAGCACCGATGGTGAACGCCACCGCGTTCGTTCGGAGGTTGAGCGGGAAGAGGGCCCGCTGCGACCAAAGCCCCGTGTTGCCATCGTAGGCCCACATCTCACCGTTGCCGCAGAAGTAAGCCGTTGTTCCGATCACGAAAACGCGCCCACCGCCCAGCCCCTGGGGTCCGTTCACCTGGCCGGCGAAATTCATTTTCGAGGTCCATGTGTTGGGCTGCGCCGTACAGTGCAGTAACACCAAGGCTGAGATGAACGAGAGGACGAACTTCTTCATGTGGGGGGGTGTTGCGATCCGTGCGAAACAACCCTACGCCTTCGGGGGGCGCAATTACCTCTTCGTGGTATGGTCCGGCTAGCGGGGGTAAACCTTCCGGATCGCCTCCACGCGCGACTTCACCTGGAGCTTCTCGTAGATATGCCGCACATGCTTGCGCACGGTCTCAACGCTGATACCGGCCTTTACTGCTATCTCCTTATAGAGCAGGCCCTGCGCCAGATTGTCCAGCACTTGCTTCTCGCGATCGCTCAATCGCTCATCGTTGATCCGCTGCTGCACTTGGCCCTGGAAGGAATTCACAACAAGTCGGGCAATGGCAGGCGACATAGGTGAACCACCCGAATGCACGCTGCGGATCGCATCAATGATCTCGTCGGGGTCGCTGTTCTTCACCAGGTAACCGGTGGCCCCTGCACATAGCGCTTGGAAGATGTAGGCGGGATTCTCAAAAACGGTGAGCACCAGATACTGCACCTGGTGGGCCAGTGGTTTCGCTTCGCGTATGCACTCGATGCCGTTCCTCCCGGGCATATTGATGTCCATGAGGGCCACGTGGGCGTTCACGTCCGGCAATGCCGCCAGGAATGCATCACCTGATGGGAACGTACGGACCACTTGCATGCCCTCGGCATGCATCACCGCATCGCGTAACAGTTCCCTGATCTCCGCATCGTCCTCCACGATGGCCACGCGCACGGTACCCTTGCCCATGCCACCAAATTATCGGTGATCGGGGAAATGGCCATGCTGGTCACGGTCCGAAGGTTCCCTGCAGATCGACCGTGGCACCCTTCCCGGGCGAAGAGACGATGGCAAGATGCGCCCCGAGCCGCGCAGCCCGCGCCCGGATATTGGTGAGGCCGTTGCCCATGATCATTTGCCCTGGATCGAAACCGAGGCCGTTGTCCTTCACCGTCACCCTGTAGTTGCTGGCATCGGACTTCAGGGTCACTTCGACTTCCGTGGCTCCGGCATGCTTCACCGTATTGTTGAGCGCTTCCTTCAATACCAGGAAGATGTCGCGGCGCACGGCCGGGTCGATGGCATGGTCCGCACCTGAATGTTCGAAATGGATGGCGGCGTTCATCGGTGCGTCTTCCATCAACATGCGGGTCACCGCGCGGGCATGGTCCACCAATCCCTGCACCGTGTCGCGCTGCGGATCAACGGCCCATACAATATCGCTGAGCGTACCCCCGAGTTTGCGGGACAACTCGCGGATACGGTCCACGGCGGCCGCTGCTTCACCCGGTGCTCCGGACAATTGCCGACGGGCTTTCTTCCCGAGCAGGGTGATCTTCGTGAGCTCGCTGCCCATCTCGTCATGGATGTCGCGTGCAATACGCGTTCGCAATTCCTCTGCCTCACGCGCCTTTTCACTCCGTACCAGTTCACCTTGTTTGGCGATAATGGTCTCGTTCGCGTGACGCGATCGGCGATCGCGATCCCATAGCACGAAGGTGAACAGACCAATGAAGACCGCGCCGCCGAGCGCGCCCCAGAGCTTCCACTGTTGCGCTTTGATCTCCTGCTCGTGCTGAGCGGCTCCTTCCCGCAGTTCCGTGTCATGGGCAAGGCTGTCCGCAACATGGATCTGTCGGCGTTCCATGCGCTCCATGGCGCGCCGGGTATCGTTGCTCTTCACGCTGTCGTGGATCACCGCCCGCTCCTTGTAGTACTGCAACGCCTTGCGGTAGTCGCCTAACTGTTCGTACGCGATGCTCAACAACTCCGGGATGTCCCGTCGCTTGTTCACCGGGTAGGCATTGCCGCGGACGAGCGAATCGGAGCGGAGCAGGAGCACCAGTGCTTTGTGCGGGTCCCTGTTCGCCAGATAGGCGTACGCCAATGATGTTCCCGACTGCACGATGGCGTAGAGTTCATTGCTGCGTTGGGCGAGTTCGTGCGATCGCTCACCATGCTCGATCCCCGCAGCGGGATCGCCCAACCAGCTGTAATAGTTGCTCAGCGAACTCTCGATCAGCGCTGCAGTGCGGTAGTGGTCGGGCCATGTGGTATCGTGCAAACATGAAAGCGCTTTCTCGCTCCATTGGATCGCTCCGGGGATATCGCCCTGCAACAGGCTGAACTCGCCCATGTTGTCATACACGATGGCGCACGCAGCCGTATCTCCGGCGAGCAAGTGGTTCCGGATGGCGCGCTCGTACATGTGCCGGGCAGTATCGGGGTGGCTCGTTTCCTGCGCGATGATGGCTTCGAGCGAATACGCCTTGCCCACTTCACTGAAGGCGTTGATGGGCACGCCGAGTTCGATGGTGCGTTGCAGGACGGCGAGCGCGGCCGGCAACTGGCCTGCGTGGTAGTGCGCACGACCGAGCAGGACCAACGACTTCACCAAGGCTGCGGTATCACGCTGCCGCTCACTGCGGGCAACAGCGGGCTCCAGCAGGTCGATCGCTTCGTACGACGCCCCTGAACGGATGAGGCGATCCGCCTCATCAAGATCCTGACCGATGGCCGCAACGGACAGCGTGCATGCGATCACGTTGCATATCACCCTGTACCTGCCACGCGATCCCAACACAACGGACCTGGAGCACCGGACCATGCGACGAAGGTGGTCCGGAAGTGTACACGGCGCAATGCCCCATGAGTGGTACGCCCGAACGCGCTGGTCAACGAGCTTTTCTCGGCATGCCGGACCAGAAGAGGAAGGAGAACGTAAGGCCTGCGAAGAAGGTGAAGCCGGCGCGTGCGACATGCCCGCTGCGCAGGCCAAGAACAGCGGAAGCGGTGCAGCAGAACATGATCACGAGGATCAATGAGATGATCAGTATGCGGCGTTGGAGCGGGGTGATCATGGCAGGAAAATAGATCCGTCCACCCGTCCGTGTCCAGTGGGAGCACCGGATCACCACGCAGGCCGCCGATAGGACGTTCTTTGCAGGACGTTCAATATGAGGGCTCTTCCCGTCATCCTCGCCTGCTTTTCCGCAGGGCTGGCCAGCGCCCAGGTCGCCTGGCGCGACACGCTTGCCGTGCGCATGCATGAGCTGAACATCGTACTCGCCCGGGCCGATACGCTCAGCATGGATGAAGTGATGGAAGATGACTGGCGGATCAACAACGCGCTTGGGGAAAGCCTGACAAGCGTGCTGAACGTGCCCGGACTTTCGGACCACGACCTGGATAGCCTGTTCCCAGCGGGTTATATCCAGAAGGTGCGTTCCACCGACGGCCGCCTGTGGATCTTCAATTGGGATGAGCGCTCTGGCGGCAGCTTCCAGGGGAACCTGCATGTGTTGCTGTACCGGACGGCGCGCGGTGAGGGCAGATCCTTCGCGTCGTTCACACTGGAGGGCGATGAATGGAGCCGGGGTGCCTACTACAGTGCGATCCATCCGTTGCGATCCAAGGACGGATCGGCGTTGTACGTATGCATCGGTTCGGTGCGTGGCTGCACCACCTGTTGTGCGGAAGTGGTGACCGTGCTGGAACTGGCGGAGGATGGTATCAACTTCAGCTATCCGGCCTTCAACATTCCGGAAAAACCCGCAGATGGTGAGGTACAGCAACAGCACAGCGCATCCACATGGGCCTTGGATGCGCGATGCGGCGATATCGTTTCCTTCGCTTATGACCCCAAGACGCAGATCGTCAGGTATACCTATGTGCCGGATGACCTTACGCCAGTGACATCAGAAGCGCAGAACGACGAGGTGAGCGGCCGCCTGCGGTTCGATGGCCGTGCGTTCGTGGCGGAGTAGGGCTCAGGCTCGTTTCCCTGCGTTGCCGGCGCGCGCCAAGTCGTTCCCTGTGCACGCTTCCCGGCGACCATGTTCGCAGCTGTACCCGTGGATCTATCTTGCTTGCGCAGACCAGCTTTACACCAAGCGAAGTCCATGGACAGCAACGTACCGGAGGAACAGGGCGGCGTGACTTCCACCGCGCGGCTGGAGATGTTCAGCGATGGTGTCTTCGCCATCGCGATCACGCTGTTGGTGCTGGAACTGCGTGTGCCCGAATGGAGCAGTGGCACCGGTTTGTTCGCTGCGCTGAAGCACGAATGGGCGCAGTTGCTCGCCTTTTTCATCGGCTTCATGACGATCCTCATCTGCTGGATCAATCACCACTACATGTTCACCATGATCCACAAGAGCAATAGCGTGCTGATCCTGGTGAACGGTGCGAAACTGCTGGTGGTCACCGTAACGCCCTTCGCCACAGCGCTGCTATCGAAGAACCTGGGCACCGATTGGCAGGGTCCGGCCGTGACCCTCTATTGCCTCAACTTCATGTTCATGGGCCTGGCCATGACGGGCATCTGGTTCTTCGCCCTGCGCAATGGTATGATCAAGGCACCATCGCCAGCCGTGCTCAAATGCGCGAGCAGGCTCTACAGCTTCCCCGGCATCCTGGCAGGGGCCATCTTCCTCGTATCCTTCGTGAGCATCCCGGCGTGCTTGGTGTTGACGGCCTTCATGTTCGTCCTGTACATCTTCCCGGAGAAGACGGCGAACTTCCTTGCGCGGGAAAGAACCTAGGGCGCGTCCGGCCGGACCGGGATCGTACGCACCGAATGCCTGGTTGTACTTCATCGCCTCGTACCCGAAGAAGCGGCGCAGGATACCGGCCACAGGCCCCAGGCTATTTGGCTGAAGCCCGTGGCCTGAAGCCGGAGGCCATGAGCTTCACGCTTTCGGCGGCGGAAGCCGTGTCGGCACCAACCACTTGGGCGCCACGTTGCGCCAGGCCAGATCCATGGCGTAGCGGAACAGCCGCTCGCTCACGTGCGCCAGTTGCACCACGGTCCATCCGTGCTGGCCGAGCTTTTTCCCGGGGACGAAAACATCGGGATACACTTCGCAGAAGGAAGCCTGTTGGGCCGGTGTCAGTTTCAAGATCGCCCGCTGCTCTTCGGTATAGAGGTTCATGTAAGTGCGCTTCTTCACGCTGAAGTTGGCCAGGCCGAAGGGGCCCTTCTCCGCAGTACCCGGCATGTCGAGAGCCATGGCGCGGACGGTCTGACTTTCCATGGGAGGAAGATAGAGAACCGGTCACTCCTGCTTCACGGACCGACCGAGCGAGCGCATGCCGTTGCGGACGAGTTGTTCGCACACCGGTTGGGGGGGAACGGCAACGATCCGTGGAACGGATGCGGAAGGTTCTCCATGCTTCCCACACAGTACACTGCGCAGCATCAACGCTGCATCGGGCGTGGAACCCTTGCACAGCATGGATGGCATGCGGTACAACGCTGATCGCTGGTGCATCGGCACGTAACCTGTCCTCTCCTGGTCAGTACAGTGTTCGGGGGAAACTTCAAAGACACTGTATCAGGCGGGCGGGGACTTCGGTCCTTGCCCGCTGCTTATTCCGGGCAGGGCATCGGCGTGGATACCTTCGATCGCACATGGCGATAGACTACTACAAGGTGCTCGGTGTGGACAAGGGCGCAGGCGCCGATGCCATCAAGTCGGCATACCGCAAGCTGGCGCGCAAACTTCATCCTGACCTGAACCCGAACGACAACGAAGCGAAACGGAAATTCCAGGAGATCAACGAAGCCAACGAGGTGCTGAGCGATCCGGAGAGCCGGAAGAAGTACGACAAGTACGGCGAGCAGTGGAAGCATGCCGACCAGTACGAAGCCGCCCAACGCGCACAGGGCGGCAGGGCCGGCGGCTTCAGCGGCGGGCCGCCGTTCGAAGGAACCTCCGGCGGCATGGAAGGCGACGACCTGAACGATCTGTTCAGTTCCATGTTCGGTGGCCGCGGCGGGAGGCAGGCGAAATTCCGCGGGCAGGACTACCAGGCGGAGTCGCAGTTGGAGATGCTCGACGCGTACAACACGCACAAGCAAACGCTCACTGTCAACGGCAAGCAGATCCGCATCACCGTGCCTGCGGGTGTCGCGGACGGACAGAGCATCCGCGTTCCGGGACAGGGCGGGCCGGGCATGAACGGCGGACCGGCCGGCGACCTCTACATCACCTTCCGGGTGAAGGAGCATCCGCGCTACAAGCGCACCGGCGCCGACCTGCACGCCACGCACGACCTGGACCTGTACACGGCCGTGCTCGGTGGCGACGTGCAATTGGACACCCTCACCGGCGCCGTGAAACTGAAGGTGGCGCCCAACACGCAGAACGGCACGCGGGTGAAATTGAAGGGCAAGGGCTTTCCGGTGTACAAACAGGAAGGTCGATCCGGTGACCTGTACGTTACCTACAACGTGCTGCTGCCGAAGACGCTTACCGATGAACAGCGCGCGCTCTTCGAGCAGCTCGCCAAGACCGCACGACCATGAGCACCGATCAGCTTATCGCCATCGACATCTACTGCGCGCAGGAAGAACTCGACATTTCCTTCGTGCAGGCCTTGGGCGAGCGCGGCCTCATCCGGATCACGGTGCAGCAGGAGCGCTCCTACATCGACCCGGCGCACGTGGCCCAGTTGGAGCGGTTGGCACGCATGCACTACGACCTGGAGATCAACCTCGAAGGCCTCGAAGCCATCAGCCACCTGTTGGAACGCGTGGAGCACCTGCAGGACGATCTGCGCACGTTGCGGGAACGTTTGCGGCTTTACGAGGGTGGGGGGGAGTAGTCGAGCGCGGTAGAAGCCCTTACTGGTCTTTCGCAGGCACCTGGCGGAAGCGGTCTATCCATCGTATTAATACGATACGTATATTTGCACCATGGGACTTGCCAAACTCGAGGAGTTCACCGTGCGCGACAACCGCGTGGCGCGCTATGCCAAGGCCTTGGGCCACCCGGCCCGCGTGGCCATCCTGAAATACCTGGCACGCCAACGCAGCTGCGTGTGCGGCGATATCGTGGATGAGCTGCCCTTGAGCCAGAGCACGGTGAGCCAGCATTTGAAGGAGCTGAAGGAGGCCGGTCTCATCCAGGGCGATATCGATGGCGCCCGGGTGTGCTATTGCATCGACCCCACGGAATGGGCGCAGGCCCGCAAGTATCTGCTGGAACTGCTGGACAGCTTCCCGGCCGTCGACGCCGACTGCTGCCCGCCCGCTGACAGGAACGTAAAAAGACGATAAGACAACGAACATGGAAACCTCAACGGACATCAAGAACACGGTACGGGAGAAGTATGCCGCCATCGCGCAGCAGGACAAGGACGTCAACACCGCATCGTGCTGCGGCAGCGGTGCATGCAGCACCGAGGTGTACAACATCATGAGCGACGACTATACCGCCATCGAAGGCTATGTGCCCGATGCGGACCTGGGCCTTGGCTGCGGGCTGCCCACGCAGTTCGCAGGCATCCGCCCCGGCGATACCGTCCTCGACCTGGGCTCGGGGGCCGGCAACGATTGCTTCATCGCACGCCAGGAGACCGGTCCGGATGGCCGCGTCATCGGCGTGGACTTCACACCGGAGATGCTCGTGAAAGCGAAGGATAATGCACGCAAACTCGGCTTCGAAAACGTGGAGTTCCGCCAGGGCGATATCGAAGCACTACCGCTGTCGAGCAACATGGTGGACGTCGTCGTGAGCAACTGTGTGCTCAATCTTGGTCCGGACAAGCGCAAGGCCTTCGCGGAGACCTGGCGTGTGCTGAAGCCGGGTGGCCATTTCAGCATCAGCGATGTGGTGCTGCGCGGCGAGATCCCCGCGCGGTTGCGCGAGAGCGCGGAGATGTATGCCGGGTGCGTGGCGGGTGCCATGCAGGAGAGCGACTACCTGGCCATCATCCATGATCTCGGGTTCCAGCAGGTGACCGTGCAGAAACGCAAGCCCATCATCGTACCCGACGACATCCTGTCGAAGTACCTCGGTGCGGAGGAGATCGCCGCCTACAAGCAAAGCGGCACGGGCACCTTCAGCATCACCGTTGCGGCCACCAAGCCCGATGGTGCCG
This sequence comes from Flavobacteriales bacterium, assembly GCA_049289815.1. Taxonomy (GTDB): domain Bacteria; phylum Bacteroidota; class Bacteroidia; order Flavobacteriales_F; family PHOS-HE28; genus PHOS-HE28. Next base: position 1,144 of record JBATMK010000243.1, on the reverse strand, counting down.
CACAGGACGCATGCTGCGCGCCCAACGCCGCTGGCACCGCCAAGGTGAAGCTGGCCACCGGCGAGGCCTGCGGCTGCGGCATCGATAGCACCTGTTGCTGAACCATGCGCGCCTTTTTACAGCGCCACCGCAGGCCCATCATCATCACCCTGTCGGTGATCGTGCTGCAACTGCTTTTCGGCTTCGACCCCAAGTTCTGCGCCATCAACATCATCTGGCTCCTGGTATGACCACCAGCAAGAAGCGCATCCTGGTGCTGTGCACCGGCAACAGCTGCCGCAGCCAGATGGCCGAAGGCTACCTGCGCCACTTCGCGGGCGGAGGGGCCGAGGTGTTCAGCGCGGGGGTGGAGGCGCACGGGGTGAACCCGCGGGCCGTGGCGGTGATGCTGGAGGACGGCATCGATATCTCCGGCCATAGCTCCAAGACGGTGGATGCCTTCCGCGACCAGGCCTTCGACCACGTGCTCACCGTGTGCGACAGTGCGCGTGAGAACTGCCCGTGGTTCCCCGCCCAGGCCCAGCGTTCGCACCACGACTTTCCGGACCCCGCGAAGGCGGAAGGCAGCGAGGAAGAGATCATGCAGGAATTCAGGCGGGTGCGCGCGATGATCAAAGCCTACTGCGCTGCGCTGGTGGGGCGTTGAGGGTTCGCCGTTCCATTCGCCTCGCTTGCAGAACTGAAGCGGCTGGCGCGCTTACCGGTGGATCATTCCGCCAGGGACTTGTCCCGGCGGGCCCGGGTGCCCTGATACGCTGAGGCAAGGGAAATACCCGAGCGGAGGCAGCTACAGCGAAATACCGTGGATCGGGTATTGTGTGCGCCATCCGAGGCAGGTTGCTTTGGTCCCGTTCACATCGTCCTTCATACGCCCCCACCATGTTCACCATCGAACCTCTCAAAAGATCAGCGATCGTCCTGGCCGCAATGAGCCTACTGGCCGTGCTCTGGTCATCGTGCACGGAAACCACCCCGCCGCCCGCGACAACCACAGTGTCCGAGACAACGACACCGAAAGACACGGTGGGTTCCGCCCAAGCCAAGCGGCTGGAAACCTGGCGCCTTTCCATGGCGCGCATCAAGCTGCCGAAGATCGGGGCCTTTGAGGCGTCCTATCCGGATACGGTGTGGCACGAGGTGGACA
>JBATMK010000242.1:0-1699 GCA_049289815.1 Flavobacteriales bacterium | reverse complement strand
CAACTACATCGGGAGCATCGGTACGTCGGATGAGAATTCTTCCCGTGCCCTTACCCATGAGATCGGGCACTATTTGAATTTGCAGCATCCATGGGGCGATAACAACGACCCCGGTGTGACCTGCGGTGACGACGCCGTGGAAGACACGCCTATCACCAAAGGCTGGGACGCGTGCGTCCTGGACGGTGCGGTCTGCGACACGGCGATCTTCGAGAACGTGCAGAACTACATGGACTACTCCTATTGCTCCGTAATGTTCACGGAAGGGCAGAGTGAGCGCATGCGCGCGACATTGAGCAGCGGCCTGGCCGGCCGTTCGCACCTGTGGTCAGCGGAGAACCTAGCCCTTACCGGTACGGACGGGCTCACCGATCAACTCTGCGCACCGATCGCCGACATGTCCGTGGATCACCGGTACATCTGTGCCGGCGAGACCGTATCCTTCACCGACAACTCCGGCAATGGGGATGTCACTTCCTGGTCCTGGAACTTCGGTGATGGCAACCCTGCCACTTCCACGGACCAGAACCCGAACGTTACCTACGACACACATGGCTGGAAGGACGTGACCCTTACGGTGGGCAACGCCCAGGGCAGCGACAGCCACACGTTCCACTATGCCATTCATGTGTCGGCATATCCGGAAGCCGTTGGTTTGTACACAGAAGACTTTTCCAGCAGCAACTTCTGGACAACGGAGAACCCCGACAATAACGCCACCAACTGGGAACGCTCCAACGGAGCAGGACACTATGGTGCCGGAAGTGCGGTACTCGACAACTACAACAGCTTCCAGGACCTCAACTTCCTCGGGGACAACAATGGGGATCAGGATGCTTTGATCTCCCCCGTCATCGATCTCACGTACATCATCAACCCGAAGCTGACCTTCTGGCACGCCTATGCCTCAGGCACCACGAACCTGACGGAAGCAACCGAAACGCTGAAGATCTACAGTTCATCGGATTGTGGCGAGGACTGGGTACTCCGTGAGAGCATCGGCACCCCCGATCTCATCACCGATGGGGCCTCGGGCATTTATTACATACCCAGCAGCTGGAACTACACGGAAGTCAACCTGCCATCGAGCATGTCGAACGCGCATGCCCGCTTCAAGTTCGTGTTCACCTCCAGCGCAATAACCAACAACCTCTACCTGGACGACATCAACATTAGCGGCACAGTAGGGATCGGCGAGAACAGCAACGCGACGGACTTCGTCATCGCCCCGAACCCAGCAACCGGTTCATTCATTGTGAACTATGGTTTGAAGGACGCTGACAATGCCCGGTTGGAGATCTTCGCTGCCGATGGGCGGGCGGTCTACAACACCACCCTGGCCACTTCCGGTCGCGGGATCCTTGCACTGGACAAGGGTGTGATCGGCAACGTACCGGGATCGTACATGGTGCGATTGACGACCACACAAGGCAGCGCTACACGCAGGCTGATCGTGGAGTAAGCCCACAAAACTTGAATGAAAAAGCGCGACCATCGGGCCGCGCTTTTTCATTGCTGCAACAGCGAGTGTTCAGGGCCCTTCCTCTACCGGGGCCTGCGCAATAACTGTTATGCGGCCGTTGTGCAGGGCCATGAGGTTGAACAGGTCTTCCAGTTCATGGGCTTGTGCCATCGACACACGGGTGTTGGCCACCGTGAATGCGCTGGAGAGCCTGATCACATCGGTCTGTGGTCGATC
>JBATMK010000241.1:0-2639 GCA_049289815.1 Flavobacteriales bacterium | reverse complement strand
CCCTTGGTCTCCATCAAGTTCTTCACCGCCCGTCTCTGGTTCGTGACCGTGATGTACTTCGTGGCCACCAAACTTTTCGAGGATACGGCCAACATCCCGAAGTTCTTGTGGCTGTACATGGTCTCGCTCAGCATCGTTGTGCTGTACACCTTGGTGAACCACGCCCAGCATGGGTTCGCGCAGGACCCCGCGCACTGGGTGATGAGCCCGTTCTTCAAGGACCATACGAGCTATGGTGCCATCCTCGCCTTCATGATCCCCTTCGGTGTGGCGGCAGTGCGCATGCCGGGCTGGTCGCGAACGCGCCAAGGCTTGGCTTTGCTGCTGCTGTTGATCATCTCTGCGGGCCTGGTGTTCTCCTACACGCGCGCCGCATGGGTGAGCCTCGTGGCGGCGATCGCTGTTTTCCTGATCATGAAATGGCGCGTGCCCGGATGGCTCGTGGGCTTGGGTTCCGCAGTCCTGCTGGTGGGTTACTTCCTCTACCAGGACCAGCTGACCATGACCCTCGAGCGCAACCGCGACGAGAGCAGCGACAACCTCGCTGAGCACGTGAGTTCCATCAGCAACATCAGCAGCGACGCCAGCAACCTCGAGCGCCTCAACCGATGGAACAGCGCCATGCGGATGTTCACCGAGCGACCATTGTTCGGATTCGGGCCGGGTACTTACATGTTCGAGTACGCGCCGTTCCAAGCCTCCAGCGATCGCACCATCATCAGCACCAATTTCGGTTCCGGCGGCAACGCCCACAGCGAGTACCTCGGTCCGCTGGCGGAGCAAGGGCTGTTGGGCATGTTGCTAATGGTCTTCATCGTGGCCATGGTGTGCAACACGGCCGTGCGCCTGTGGCTGCGACTTCCACCGGGGCTTGAGCGCCGGTTGGTGGGTGCAGCTTTCTTCGGATTGGTGACCTATTACGTGCACGGCGCTCTCAACAATTACCTCGATACGGACAAAGCCAGCGTGCTCTTCTGGGGTTGCACCGCCATGATCGTGGTGCTGGACATCAGGCACCCGAAGAAGGTGCTCTCAGAGTAGCGACTTCTACAGGAAGCCAGTTTCTGGGCCAGCACTGGGCTGTCAGGGTGAGCCCGTCGAACCATGAATGGAGCACATCACGAAACTGTCATGGTGAGCCCGTCGAACCATACCCGGCCCCGCTCACCATTACAGGACCGTAACTACCTGAACCTGCACGTGAGCAGCGCGATGTCGTCCAGGTAGGGAGTGCCTGAGCGGTGCGCCTCGAATTTGCCGGTGATCGCTGTGTTCACGGCCAGTGCCCCTGTCGTGGAGAAATCGCGCAGTGCGCCCAACAGGTGCGCGGTACCGAACGGCTCATCGTGTGCGTCCTCCTGTTCCACGAGCCCATCGGTGTAGCACAAGAGGGTGCATCCACGCGGCAGTGCGGCTTCACCGCTCTTCAGGAAAGGCAGGGTCGGCATCATGCCCAGGCCGATGCCCCCATCGGTGAGCTCGCGGATCGAACCATCGACCATGAGCATCGGTGCGTTGTGGCCCGCGTTCACATAGCGCATGCGGCGCGACTTCAGGTCGCATTGCGCGATGAAGAGCGTCACGAAGCGTTCGCCGCGGGCGTTGCTGAACACCTTATGGTTCAAGTCGTGCACCATGCTTTCCAAGGTCTCACCCTCGGCATACTGCACAAGCGCTCGTAGCGTCGCCTGGAAGTTGCTCATCAGCAGTGAGGCCGCGATGCCCTTGCCGCTCACATCGGCTACACAGATCACCAGCCGGTCGTTGTCCTGGCGGATCACGTCGTAATAATCACCGCCCACCTGTCGGTGCGGCTGGTACCAGGCGGCGCACTCCAGCAGCTCATCGTTGGGCAGTTCATTCGGGATGAGCATGCCCTGCATCTCGGCGGCCAGCTCCAGTTCGCGGCGGTCGCGTTCCTGTTGCAGCGCCAGCTTGCCCATGCGCTTGTTCTCCATGGCCACCACGATCAGGTTCGTGAGGGTCTGTATGAAGTTGAGGTGCTTCACCGTGGGGCTCATGCGCTGGCTCTCCTCGTCGATATCGCCCACGAGCAGCAAGGCCAGTGGCTGCTCGCGGTGGTACACGGGTACGGCCAGGTCGAAGCCGCTGAGGCCCTGCACATCGATCAAGGAGATGTCGACGAACTGCCCGAACAGGTGCTCGGCATCCAGTTCCTGTTCCTGTGGCGTGGTGCCGAACGCCAGTACGCGTTGCCAGCCCTGCACGCGCTTGTAGAGCATGAGGCGCGTAATGCCCAACTGCTCCCGCATGATGCCTTCGTAGAGTTGCAACAGCTCGGCCGTGCTGAGGTTGTTGTTGATCGCCTTGGTAACGTCCAGCAGCGCCTTCAGCTGGAACTCCTTCAAGTTCAACCGTTCTGATATGCGGTCCAGGCGCGTCATGTCACAGGCCCAGCTTGGCGAAGACTTCCGGTAACCGGCGGACCAGGGCGATCTCGCGGAATTTCTGGCGCGCTTCCACGGCCGGTGACCCCAGCCAGTTGCCGCCATCGGCCGAGTTCATCGGTGCGCTCTGTCCGAGGATCGTTGTGTTATTGCCCAGCGTGATCTTGGGCGGGCAGGCGCTCTGGCCCCACATGGTGCAATGGTCGCCGAGCGTGGTGGCACCGGCCACCG
>JBATMK010000240.1:0-5398 GCA_049289815.1 Flavobacteriales bacterium | reverse complement strand
CCGCTCCAAGTGGGGATCTGCTTGCCGTACTTCGTTTCGAACTGCTGCATCATCTCGCCCGCATTCGCGATGATCAAGCGCGGTGAAGCGTACTTCTCATTCCAGTCGCGTACGAAGTCGCTGAGCGTGCTGTCCACCGGACCGTTGTCGCTCACGATGTTGTAGCGCCACTGCACCATGTCGTAGGGATAGCCCTTCGCGGCGAGTTCGCTCATGTAGGCGGCGATCTTCCGCGTGCCGCGTTCTTTGATCGCCCCCGCAGTGTACCCGTGCCAGCCGCCGTAGCCCTGTCCGGCCGTCCACACCAGGATGCTGTCGCGACCGGTCGTGCTCTTCCACCAGTAGGGTTTGTCGCCCTGCTCGCGCAAGGTGCTGCCGATGCGGTCGCCGCCGTCGGGCAGGTCGGGGATGTAGTTGGGTCCTTGGCTCAGGTGGCGGATACCGTGGGCGGCGTAGGCATCCACCATGCTCCAGCTCATGCCGGGGATGTCCGTCTGCATCGCGATGGTGATCGGCAGGTCGTACCACTTCCGCAGCGAATCGGCGTACTCCACGATCCAGTGCATCTCTTCGGGCGTGCAGAGGCCAGTGAGGATGTTCGCGTAGTTCGCGCTGAGGGCGATCCGCCCTGCTTTAACCGCCGCGATGAAGTGCTGCTTGTCCGCTTCACTTGCGATGCCCAGGAAATTCTCCACGGCCCAGAGGCTCTCCACGTTCCACACGAAGCGGCTGTCCTCCGGATAGTCCTTGGTGCGGTCGATCAGCTCCAGCGCCTTCCAGATGTTGTTGTTCTGGATCGTCTCCACTTCGGCCTGCAGGTGGCTGTAGCCGATGTCGGTGTGGCTGTGGTGGACGAGGTGGATGTCGCGGTGAACGAGTTTGGGGATCACGAGCAGAGTATCAAGCAGATCTACCTTCCCGATCTTGGCTTTCACCCTGACGGGTGTGAACGCTCCGACTACCGGTGTTTCAATGACCTGTAGGCCATTCGTGATATCGAACTTTTGCGATCCCTCCTGACCATCGATCCATACTTCCATGATAGATGATGCGCCGAAGTGCATGACCGTGAACTGCAAGGGCTGCAACTCGCTATGACTGCGCTTGTACACGAAAGGCAGCGCCTCCACCTCCACCTTCTCCTCGAAGGTGTACCTGAACGTCATGAACCAATCCGGGCTGTCCTGTGCGTGGCCTGCCACCTTCAGCCGCAATGGCTGGCCGGGCGTGATGTACTTCCGAGGCACCCGCAAGTGGGCGAAGCCGTGGGCATCGCCATGGCGGTCCAATTTGCTGAACTCGAAGACGAGCTTGGTGCTGTCCACTCCTGCGGCGCTCCATGAACCGGGCTTCGTGTTGTGATGCGTGGTGAAGGTGAGCGCGAGCTGGTCGTTGATGAAGAGGTCGAACGAACGATCGCCGCCGCTTGTGGTGCTGTTGTGCGCCGCGATCCAGCTGAAGTAGAAGTACTGGGGACTCTCGCTCTGCCGGTATTGCGGCACGGCGGCTGTCTCCCACGCAATGGCCTTCTTCCCATCGGTGCAACGGGTCAGCAACGCAGTGGTCGCATGCTCAGGGTACACGCTGAAGTAGGAGAGGACCTCGCCGTCGATGTCCATCGCGTAGCCGTTGATCACTTGCTGAGGACCGAAGACGGGTAGATCAACCTGCGCGAATGCCTTGAACGCGCCAAGGCAGATCAATGCGGCGAAGGATGCACGGATCAACATCCTGCGCAAGATCGCACGAACAAGTACTCAGTGCAGCACGAGGCGGGCGCAATGGCTTTCGCCGCTTAACGCACGGTACATGACGATGTAGCTACCCTTGGACAAGTGGCGCAGGTCGAGCGCCATGGTCGTGGCCCTACCTGTTGCTGGCCATGATCCCGATCGTCGTCCGCTCAGGTCAAAGAGTTGAAGGCTACCATCCTTGCCGGGAGGCAATTGGATCTGCACTTGACCGCCGGACGGGTTGGGCCAGAGCGAGAGACCGGCATCAGATGAACGCATTGCGGTTCCTGTGCTGAAGTCCATCGGGCTGTCATTGGGGTCGTACAGGTTCGTCGCTTGCAGGTATGCCATCACCGCGCTCTCGCCGTTGAAGTTGGTATTGCCCCAACCCGGCACGTTCGATACGGGAAGCTCGTTGCCGGTTCCCGTGTGCTTTCCCACGGCGATCACGCCAAATGCCGTCTTGAAGGATCCATTCAAGCGCACGTTGTCGCCACCGGCTTGCGTGAGTGTATCCCATTGGCCCACGAGCAACGAACTATACTTCAGAGTGGAGAGGTCATCGGTATACACGCGTGCGAAGTCATTCCAACAGCTCAGGCCGCCGTTCGCGGGCTTCACCATCTTCTGGTAGGCGTTGGCAGTTGTGATCGTGCGGCGCCCCTTGCCCAAGACAAGCACGCTGCCATCCGCCGTCACCTTCAGCATGTTCTTGCCCAGGTATGTGGTGTTCACGTTCGGCCAGCCGGTGTTGGGGTCGGGCCAGCCATCGAGGTTCGGATCCGCATGTGGCGTGCCCAGTGAGCCGGTTCCCTCAGCGAGTTCTGCGGCATAGGTGCTGTGCATCAAGGTGCCATCGGCAAGCGTCAGTTTGCCCAGCCAGCTGATGTGGATGTTGCCGCTGCTGCCCGTGAAGTTGTTCTGGAAACCGCTGGCAACGGGGTTGGCATCGATCACGTTGCCTTCCCACAGGTTCTCCGTGTTGTTGCCGTGGCAACGCGCATTCACCACCAGCAGACCGGTCGCAGGCGGATTCGAGTAATCGACGGCCAACGCGTCGATGTATTGGTCGGGACTGCTGTTCACCGTATCCCCTGCCGGTGTCACTTCGTGGTAGAGACGGCTCCACCAGAGCAACGAACCATCCGCATCCATGGCCATCACGGCGGGTTCGAAATCGGGCAGGCCACCTGGCAGCACGCTCTTGGTGTTAAAGCCGATGTACATGTTGTTGTTGCGGCGATCGATGCACACCGATTGCGGTCCGTGTGTGAATGTTGCGCTGCCGCTGTAGCCCGTGTAGCCCGGCCCATCGGTGGTATTGCCCGTGCCACCGGGCAGGCAGGGTGCATCGTACAAGATGTCCAGCGGCCATGCGCCCTTCTTCGTTCCGCCGTTGCCGTCCGGTTGCCATAGATCATATTCCGCTTGTGTTGGTGAACGCAGCTCACAGCGGTTCGCATCGCGCTTGAGAACGATCGCGCTGTATGCCAGACCGCTCACACCACCACCTGGATAGTCAACGCCGACCCCATTGTATTCCGTTCCACCGCCCAGTGTCCAGTGGATCCGCCAATACGGCACCACATCGTCGGTGCCATCTGCCTTCTGGCGGTAGATCGCGCTCCAGTTGTAGGAATGGCTGTCGCCATATGCGTATACCACCTTGCCATCGCCGCCAACATCCCATGGTTGGTATACCTTGGGGTACTCACCGGCAGAGCACTTCACGTTGATCACCCAGTCGAAGCCGCCGGGATCGCCGTTCACGAAGTTGTTATCCAGCTTGCCGATGAAGTAGCCCCCTGTGCTCGCATCCTCCGTGGTGCCGCTCAGGTAAATGTCGCCCGTTGGCGTGCCGGGTGCGTTGGTGAGCTTGATGAAGCGGAGGTCCTCGGCAGCGCCTTGCGGAAGTGCGTGCACGGCGAGGAGGTCCTGGACCGTGCTGTCGAAGACGAGGATGAAGGGGATGCGGTTCGTGCCCAGTCCGTTGGTGATACCTGAAACAGCGAGCGTGTATTGTGGAACACCTCCCGTGATCCATCCGAGATCGTCGGCCACACCGATCACCAACACCCGCCCATCGCTGATCTGTACCACGTCGTTGAAGACCTCGTTGCCGTTGCCGCCGGCGTAGGTCACCAAGTTGGTTTGGGCCATTGCGGTGGAAGTCAGGACGGCGGCAGAGAGAGGGAGAAGAGTGCGCATGGCATAAGGCGGTGTTCAGGCCGCAAGTTCGCGCAGCCCTGTAAAGTCAGCGTGAACATTCGACCACCGCAGCGGCCAGCCTGACGAGCCTTCGACGGGACTGCCCTGATACTTTTGTCGGCTCAAGAGCGCACCATGCCAGGCACAGAACTTTTCGGAGAAGAGGAGAAGAAGGAAGTGATGGACGTCCTCAACACGGGCGTGCTCTTCCGTTACAACCATGATGCAGCGCGCAAAGGCCAGTGGAAGTCGAAGGAGTTCGAGGCCGAGATGCGCAAATTCACCGGTGCGAAGTACGCGATGGCGGTGAGCAGTGGAAGCACCGCTGTGAGTTCCATGCTTGCCGCTTGCGGCGTGGGCTATGGCGATGAAGTGATCGTTCCGCCCTTCACCTTCATCGCTACCATCGAGAGCGTTCTGCTCGCGGGTGCGCTGCCGGTATTCGCGGAGATCGATGAGACCCTTTGCTTGAGCGCCGAGGGCATCCGTGCTGTGTGCGGCCCGAAGACGAAAGCCGTGCTGCTCGTGCACATGTGCGGGGCAGCTGCGGATCTCGATGGCATCATGGCCGTGTGCAAGGAGAAGAACGTGATGCTGATCGAGGACACCGCCCAAGCGCTCGGTGCCACTTACAAAGGCAAGCACCTAGGCCTCTACGGTAAGATGGGCAGCTTCAGCTTCGACTTCTTCAAGATCAATACCTGTGGGGAAGGAGGCGTGATCATCAGCAACGATGAGCAACTGGTGAAGACGGCCGAGTACTTCAGTGATCACGGCCACAACCACGAAGGCGATAACCGCGGCATGGAAGGGCACCCGATCATGGGGAGCAACTTCCGCATGGGCGAGATCAACGCCGCTATAGGCTTGGCACAGGCGCGCAAACTGCCCTACATCCTGGCCCAGCAACGCAAGCACAAGGCGATCATCCAGGCACGACTTTCCAGGATCCCCGGCCTGGCCTTCCGCAAGCAGTGCGATGACGCAGGCGATAGCGCCACCTTCTTCCATATGCTGCTGCCCGATGAGGCAGCGGCCCGCGCCACCCACAAGGCCATGGGCGAAGCCGGAGTTGGCGGTGCGTATTGGTACGACAACATGTACCACTACATCAAGCAGTGGGATCACCTGAAGAACCTGAGCATGCCCTACCAGTTGGTGGCGCACAAACTGGGCCTTCCGCAGGACCTGAGGACGCTCAAGTTCCCCAAGACCGACGCCGTGATGAGCCGCCTCATCAGCTTCAACATCCGCGTAACGTGGACCGAGGCTGAGTTGAACACCTACCTCGAAAAGGTGGAAGCGGCGGTGAAGAAGGTGATGGAGGGAGTGGTGGCGTAGATCGGTTGCGCGTCAAGTTCGCGATCACCGCGCCAACAGCACGTAGTCGCCGTCGTGGTAAACCTCCTTCGGGAACCAGCGCGATGCCTCCTTCCAGAGCGGCAGGTCCGAGGTTT
>JBATMK010000239.1:0-2939 GCA_049289815.1 Flavobacteriales bacterium | reverse complement strand
GGCCTCGACGAAGGCGCCGGCCCCGTTGCACTGTCCCACGCACGCGCCGCCCCAGTAGCCGAGCAAGCCGCTCACGCCCGCCCAGGTGGGGCCCCCACCGTAACCGAGGTCAGGCTGGTCCATCACTTCGGTGCTGTTGTACGTGGTATCCTGTGCGCCGTCGATCATCATCACGTCGTAGATCCCCGCGTCAAGGCCGAAGAGCGTATCGGCCGTGCTGGTGAATCCGTTCGGCCCCGTCCATGCGAAGATGAAAGGAGGTGTGCCGGAGGGGTTGGTGCTGATGGCGCCGTTCATGTTCCCGCAGGTCTCGGGACGCGATAACAACTCCACGTAGATCGCCGAGGAAGTGCCTGCCCAACCAAGTAGCAGGCCTAGGAGTATGGTTCGTTGCATGGGGACGTGTTCTGGAGCTAGACGGCGGCATAAAGAAAAGGAGGCTTGGGGGGCGACTGGTCTCCTCCCCTTCGCTGATCCGCCTACTTGCCAACACCAGGCTCCTCTTTCAGCCTGGCTTTCAGTTCGGGGTTATCGGCCGATGTGCTATGGTGCGTGCAAAGTTGCTCATCGGCCAAAAGGAGAAAGTGGAAATGGAGGCCTGTCGCTGGCGGATGGCACTTCACCGCGCCACGCAGAACCGCACATACCTCCGGCTCACGGGATCGATGGCCACGTAGATCCCGTCCGCTTGATCCTCCATGTTCAACGTCAACCGCTCCCCGCTGAACTGTTGCGTGGCGACGAGACGTCCCATGGCGTCATGGATGCGAAGCGACGAAAGTCCCGGCGCACTGATGGTGACCGTGGAGCCGTCCATCATCACGGCGAGGCCCGATGGTTCCGGTCGCGGTTCAGGCCGGCTCATCAACGCGTCGTCATCCACACGGGCAATGAAGAGCGTGTTCACATTGGCCGGCGTGATCAAGGCATCGGGACCGAAATTGGCGGAGTGCTCCAAATGGCCTGCTACCAGCACCGTTTGCGTGGTCGGGTCCCAGGCCATGCAAAGCGGCTGGCCCGCACCGCAATAAGAGGAGACCACGGGCCATAGTGTGGACTGCACCGCACCAACGGCATCCGTCCGCTTCAACACCAGTTGAGTGCTGTTGCAGTAGTAGTCGAACATGCGCTCGGCGTAGGCTACCATGATGGATCCATTGGGCAGGTGCAAGGCGCATTGCGGATCCTCGCTGTAGAAGGACATGGAATGTTCCAGTTCCACCGCCCATGTCTGCACACCGTTGGCGTCCATTTTCAAGAGGTCCTTCCTGTCCGTGTTCCATTCGTTGGATGCCGGCATCAGGTAGATGTTGCCTGCGCTGTCCGTGTCCATCCAAGGCACCGGATGCACGTTGCCGTACTCGAAGCACCACAGTCGCTCGCCCGTGCTGTCCAACCGCATCATGAAGATCTTCTCGTTGCAGCAGGATGTCGTACAGCTGGTGGAATCGTAGTTGATGTCGTAATCGCTGTTGGCCAGGGCGAGCACATCGTCCTGCAGGTGCAAGAGCCGCACACGGGAGGCCGTGCTACTGTTCGCCATCCGCACCCAGTGCAAGGTGCCATCCATGCCGTACTCCCCGGCGAAGTAGCCCTGCCCGACCGCCATGCTCACCTCAATGGAATCCACCATGCCTGCGGAATAAAAGCGCGCAATGTTGTTGAAGTAATAGCCCACAGTGCCCGCCACCACCAGTCGGTCGGGACCTTTCACCAATGCACTCCCGAAGGAGCCACCCCCGTAGCCCCCAAGCAGCGCATGCCATTGCAGGTCCCCTGCCGCGTTCAAGCGCATCAGCAAGCCCTCGCCGTAGCCCGTTTCCGGAGGTGGTGGCAAGGTGTCGTTGTCGTACTTCACCGGCACGTTGTTCCAGTTGAAGTACGCGTCGCCGGTGATGAACAGGATGCTGTCCTGGTAGAGTTCGATATCGGTGATGTGGTCCGCATGCCCGCCGGTAAGGGTGTGCACCCAGATCGCCGAGCCCGTGGGAGAAAGCTTGGCCACGTAAGCATCGGTATTGCCCACGCCGTTGCGCGTGAGCGGTGGGATGTTGAGCGTGGATCCGAACTGTCCGCACACGTACATGTTCCCGCTGTTGTCCACCACCAGGTCGCGCAGCAACTCCCCCGACAGGGCCTGGCCCGCGCTCCAGGTGAAGGCATCCATGAAGGTCATGGCGCCCGGATAGCTGGGCGCGTTCAGCACCAGCGGTGTGGCGTACGGCGAGCTGTTGTAGTACAAGGTCCAGTTGCCGGGCGCATCGGTCTCCCAGGTATGGAAGTTCACCCAGTAGGTGTTCAGCGCCTGGTAAGAGTGGCTGCCCGCCAGAGTGCGGTTACCCTTGCGCAAGGTGAAGGGGTTGCCGCTGGTCGCAGCGCCGGTGAGGACACAGGTGAGGCTGATCTCGTTGCCCAGATCATGCACCAACGACGGACCGGCGCTCACGATGGTCTGCGCGTTGGCAGCCGTGCCAAGGAACGTGCAAATGAGAAGAGCAGTAAGGTAGCGCGTGCAATTGTTCATTTGGTATGGGTCGCAACGAAGTTCGGTGATCCCTGTCCACGGCAACGCGAACGAACGGACACGTCGAGCAGCGCTATGGCCTGCGCGTGGTCGCTTCTACTTGCAGCACTGAAGGCTACTTGGCAGGCGCCTCTTCTTTCAATTTGGCCTTCAGTTCCGGGTGGCGGCCGATGTGCGCATCGAAGCACGCCGCGTTGTAGAAGCGCTGCTTGCTGGGCGAGTACTTGGGGAATACGGCCTCCCGGGATCCGCCCATGCGCAAGTGGTCATCGGTGCTTTCGATGTACACATACTCCGTGCTGTCCTTCGACATGTCCACCACCACATAGACCCGCGCGTAGCTGGCCGTGCCGGTCTTCTTGTCCACCGTGAGGTAGATCAACTCCTCGTTCTCCAGGTAGCGCGCCGCCTGCGT
>JBATMK010000238.1:0-9411 GCA_049289815.1 Flavobacteriales bacterium | reverse complement strand
AGGTCCGAGCGCGATCGGCTCCCACCCGTCCGATGTGCGGGTGTGCCCCAACGGTTCATCCAACTTTCCCGGCGTGCCTGGCGCGCCAAAACCAGTGCGGGTCATGCCGAGCGGCTCGAAGACTTCGCGCCTCATCAGGTCTTCCCATGAAGAATCGGTCAACGTCTCGATCATGACCCCGGCGACGATGACACCCGAATTTGAGTAGACGGTCTCGGTGTTCGGTATCGTCGACGGCCCGCTTCTGAGCCCCTGTTCCACGAAGAACCGGCGCTGCTCGCGAGGAGACCCGCCCCGGATGACCATCTGCTCCCAAAGGTCATCGCTGAAGTTGAGGGGTGCGCCGGAGCGATGGCTCAGCAACCAAACGATCTGCACGTCCTTCCAAGCGGGTTCGATCGTTGGCCCGAAAACGCTGCCGATCGTGGTTTCCCAACTGAGCACACCACGGTCGATCAAGCGGGCTACGAGCGTAGCGGTCATCGCCTTGGTGCACGATCCGATGTGCCACTGGTCGTCGATCGTCACGTTCTCGGATCCCGTCCAAGAGCGGACGCCTGCCGCACCGATGGCCTCAAGGCCGTCGGAGGTCACGATAGCCGCGCCCAGCGCAGGCAGTCGGCTCTCCTGAAGCAGCGGGGTGATGATCCCGGATAGGTCGCGCGGCGCCGGGGCCTCCGAACGGGTCCGTTGATCGGCCGGCCCACAAGAAAGTGAGATCACGTTGAGAAGTACCAGGACTCCAAGTTGTGCCGCAAGTAACCTGAGCTTCATGATCGAGACCTACCTAGTAGTCGGGTGTTCGTTGTGTATCGCGAGCGTCGGAACATCGAGTAGTGGAAACCGTGCCGCTCCCGTGCTGAGCAGCGCTCGGCATCAAAGCGTATTCGATGGTGTCAGGCCGCGGTCGATCTTTCTCTGTCAACTTCGGCCTTGATATCGTTCAGGTCTTGCAAGATCGCCTTCATGATCACGCCCTTGAAGAGGAACATGGGCAGCGACTTCAGCTTGGCGGCGAACCCTTGAGCTTGGGTCTCGTGAATACCGGTGAGCGTGACGCCACCATCGCTTCCGGAGATGCGGTTGGTGGTGATGAACACGAAGCCACTGTCTTCTGCGCGCGTCGTGTAGTAGTCGTTCTCCTTCGCTTCGGTGATCCACTTCTCTACGGTCGCCGGCTTGCCGAAGAGGATGCGCGTCTCCCGCCAACGCAACCCCACAAGACCGGTCTCGGGCTTACGAACCACTTCGATCTTTTCGACGCCGCTGAGGAGTTGCGCGAAGTTCGCGATGTCGGTGGTCGCGGCCCAGATAGCAGCCTTGGATCCATTGATGGTGATCTGTGCTTCGACGATCATGGTTTCTTCAGCGCTCCAACATGTCGGTACGTGTTCAGTAGCAGACCCGTCGGTGAGGCCTTCGAGCTGACAAAAGCGAACTCGCGCGGATCCATGCTGTCGGAGAAGCAGCGTTTGCCTTTGCCCAGCAGGAGCGGATAGACCGCCAGTACGATCTCGTCCACCAGACCCTGCTGGAGCAGCACGGAAGTCACCGATGCACTTCCCCAGATCAGCAGGTCGGGGCCGTCCTGCGTCTTGAGGCGGCGAATGCCTTCAATGGCATCCTTGCCCAAGTCGCCGAGCGGCCCCCAATGCAGGCTCTCCGGTCGGTGGGTCACGATGTACTTCGTGGCGGCGTTGATCTTGTCCGCGAACGGACCGCCGCTCATCTTCGGCCAGTAGCCGGACCAGAGATCATAGGTCTTGCGGCCCAGCAGCAGATCGAAGTTCTCGCCCTGTGCCTCGGCGGTGGCTGCTGCTCCTTCCGGACTTCGATACGGCGCTGTCCAACCACCGTTCGCGTATTCGTCATCACCGGGTGGCGCGATCACGCAGTCCAGCGAGATGTGTTCCATCATTCGGATCTTTCTCATGCGTTGAGCAGCATTTCATATGATCCACGTAAGTGGATCTCCTTGGAAGTTGATCACCATGCACTCGTACTTGTCCGAATCATCCACGAGATGCATTACGATCCCGTTGCTGAATTCGAGCACAATGAGTCGGTCGTTCGGAATATCACAACGTGTGACTTCCACATTCATGATATCGTAGAATCCCGGTTCCGGCCAACGGCTGGGTTCCCAGTGCGCGATCTGCTTACCGCCACGAAAGAGATCAACCGGAGACGAGATAGCGAAGTTGACTCGCCCAAACGTGAACTGGAGATCGAACTGACCTACTCTCAACTGCGTCGTGAATTCGCCGACTACCGGAGAGATGTCGAGGTCTTTTGGGATGCGATACATTCCTGACAGTCACTACTTCGGCTCCCACAACTCGATCTTGTTCCCTTCCGGATCGTACACCCACGCGAAGCGGCCATAGTCCTCATCCTGGCGCTTCGGGTCGATGCGCACGCCGTCGGCCTCGAGCTTTTTCAGCAGGCCATCGATGTCCTGCACGCGCAGGTTCAGCATGAACTGTTGCTTGCTGTCGAAGTAGTCACTGTCGCGCTTGAACGGCGAGAACACCGTGGGGCCGGCATCCTGTTGCCAGATCCAGCCGTTCTCCTGGTCGTTGATGCCGAAGTGTTTGTTGTACCAGCTGGCGAGCGCCTTGTGGTCGTCAGAGCGGAAGAAGAATCCGCCGATGCCTGTGACGTGTCGGGACATGGGATGTTGATGGTGGAACCAAGATAGGCGGATGGGACCGGCTGCTCGCGATCCAGCATTCATCCACTGTCCGGTCTGACCGGGACCACATGGCTCAAGGGGCGGAGCGTCGCTTCACCCATTTGTACGCTTCGAACCACGCCACCGAGGCAAGACCAAGCGTTGAAGCAAGAAGGAGCTGTGCGGCCGATGGCGATGCCAGGTGGAAGAAGTCACGGAACAGTGGCACGTAGAGCAAGGCTGCCAGCAACGCGAGGGTAAGTGCCAGCATGCCGTGCAGCAGCGTGTTGCGGTTGCCGAACATCGCGAACATGGAAAGCGTGAACGAGCGGTTCACCAGCGTGAGGCCGATGTTGGCGAAGACCAAGGCACTGAACACCATTGCGCGCACCAGCTCTTCCGAGTGACCTTGTTGAACCGCCAGTTGATACGTGCCCAACGTACCGAGCGCGATGACGAGCCCCTGCCAGATGCTGATGGAAAGTTCCTTCCAGGTAAGGAAGGTGAGGCTGAGCGGCCGCGGCGGCCGTCGCATGCCGTCCTTCTCCAGCGGTTCGTTCTCGTATACGATGCTGCACGTAGGGCCCATGATCAGCTCCAGGAAGATCACGTGCAAGGGCGTGAAGATGTTCGGGTACACCCAGCCGAGGAACAAGGGCAGCGATACCGTGAGGATGATGGGGATGTGGATGGAGATGATGTACTGGATCGCCTTCTTCAGGTTGCCGTAGATCTTCCTGCCCATCGCCACGGCGTCCACCATGTTGCTCAGGTCATCGTTGATGAGGATGAGCGATGCGGCTTCCTTGGCGAGTTCGCTGCCGCGCTTGCCCATGGCGATGCCGATGTGCGCGGCCTTCAACGCGGGGCCGTCGTTCACCCCGTCGCCGGTCATGGCCACCACATGTCCTTCGGCTTGCAGCGCGTTGATGATGCGCAGCTTCGCTTCGGGGAACATGCGTGTGAAGATGTTGGTCTCTTTCACCGCGATGCGCAGCTCGGCATCATCGAGCTTCATCATGTCCTCTCCGTTGAGGGTCCTGTCGGCCCCGCGGAAACCGCTCTGCCTGGCGATGGCCGCCGTGGTGAGGGCGTTGTCGCCGGTGATGATCCTCACCTCGATGCCCGCATCATAGAAGCGCTGAAAGACCGCAGCAATGTTCGGTTTCGGCGGATCGTCGAACCCCACCAGCCCGAGGAAGTCGAGCCTGAATTCCTCCTGGTCATCCGGATAGGCGTCGCCGGAAAGCCGGGCTTCGGCAACGCCGAGCACACGCAGCCCCTGGCCCGCCAGCGCTTCCACCTGAGCGAGCACTGCGACCTTCTGTGCAGCGCTCAAGGATGACTGGCGCAACACGCGCTCAGGAGCGCCTTTGCAGGCGATGATGCGGTCGCCCTTTTCGTTGGCGAACACATGGGTCATCATCGGTGGCTTGCCGCCCAGCGGATACTCGTGCGCCATGTGGAACTCAGGACGGAGGTCGCGTTCCGAGTGCTTCGTGTAGGCCGCATGCAAGGCCACTTCCATCGGGTCGAAGGGCACCGGTTCGCTGGCCCACATCGCCACGTCGATCACGTGCCGGGCTTCGGCCCCGGACCAGTCACCGGGTGCCAGTGTTCGCCCGTTCGCCTGCACGAACAGTTGCGCCAGCGACATGCGGTTCTCGGTGATCGTGCCGGTCTTGTCCGTGCAGATAACAGTGGCCGAGCCGAGCGTTTCAACCGTGGTGGAGCGCTTCACGATCACACCTTGCCTGGCCAGCCGCCATGCACCCAACGCCAGGAACGTGGCGAAGGCGACGGGTATCTCTTCCGGCAGGATGGACATCGCCAAGGTGAGGCCGGTGAGCAAGCTGTCCAGCAATGAACCGCTGCGCACGTACGCGACGATCCACACAGCAACGAACACCACCACCCCGACGATGGCCATGTTGCGCACGAAGCGCGTGATCTGTTGCTGAAGCGGCGTAGGCTGAACTTCGATCGCGGCGAGCGATGTGCTGATCCTCCCCAGCTCCGTGCTTTTGCCAACGGCCGTTACCCGATAGACCGCTAGACCCGAGACCACCTGCGTGCCTTTGCTCACCTTGGCCAGCTCCGGGTCGTCGGCGTTGCGCGCCACCGCGAAGGCCTCCCCCGTGAGGATCGACTCGTTCACGCTGAAGTCGTTGCTCTGCACGATCACGCCGTCCGCGGCGAGCAAGCTGCCTTCCTCGGCCACGGCATGATCGCCCACGACCACATCCTCCACCGGGACTTTCATCGTGGTGTTGTTGCGGATCACGGTGGCCTCCACCTCGCTGAACGCGCGCAAGGCCGCCAGCGCTTTCCGGCTGCGTGAGTCCTGATAGATGGAGATCGTGGACACGAGCACGATGGCGCCCGCCATGAAGTAGGCTTCGGTGCGTTCGCCCAGTGCGAAGTAGATGATGCTCGTGGCCAGCAGCAGCAGGAACATCGGTTCCAGCACCGTGCCTTTCACCGCCGGCCAGAACGCGCCGCCCGACTTGTCCTCAATGGCATTTCGGCCATGACCCGCCCGTGCAGCGATCACCTCCGTATCCGTGAGGCCCGCGAACGGGAAGGGGTTCGATGGCATCAGCGGTCAAGGTAGGACGGTGGGGTGGGTTGCGGTCCGGGCGGTTCACGAGGTTGGCCGGGAATGCGGTCGGCTCGGATCGCCGGGGCGGGCATTCCGCTGCTCCCTGTTCGCACGCCGCTCAACCGACGGCCCCAGCATCCTGGATGGGGTTGTTCGTTACCGCAACTTGGCAGGATGCGCACCACCTCGATCATGACCGCGATCGTCTTCGTCCTGCCCGGCCTTCCTTCTTTTTCGCAGGATCCGATCGATCTGCACGCTGCTGTCAAGCAAGGCGACATCGAGGTCTACGATCGGAAGTTGAACCTCATCGATGAGCCCGGCCATGCCGGGATACAATTGAGCACCGACTATGGCGAAGGACTGGCCTGGCTGAAGGGCGTTGAGTTCTCGAACGGCGTCATCGAGTTCGATGTGCGCGGCGTCAACGTGGAGCAGCATAGCTTCGTCGGCATTGCGTTCCACGGTGCGAACGATTCCACCTTCGATGCGGTCTACCTGCGTCCGTTCCAGTTCAGGAAAACGGATGTGGCCTTGCAGAGCCGGTCGATCCAGTACATATCGCTGCCGCGCTATACCTGGCGGGTCTTGCGTGCCGATTCTCCCGGGGTCTATGAGCATTCGGTGGATCCATCGATCGATCCGAACGCATGGGTGCACATGCGCGTGGTGGTGCAAGGCGAGACCGTCTCCACCTTCATCAATGGAGCCCTGGAGCCCAGCTTGGTGGTGAGGAAGGTGACGCAGCTGCACACAGGGCGCGTCGGCTTCTACGTTGCGGATACCTCAGGCGGGGATTTCGCGAACATCACGATCACGCCGACGAAGTAGCGCTCCCTATCAAGGCCACGACAAGTCCTGCCTCGCGTTCACTCAACGCTGAAGAGTGTGGAGGTACTGCGGTCGCCTAGCGCAGCACGCACCACATAGTTCCCCTTCGCAAGACGTCCGCTCGGAGCATTCCACTGCCACTGCGTGTTGGCTGTGCCGTTCGTTCGCACATCCAGCTTTCCGAGTTCCTTGCCGGTGATGTCGTGGAAAGTCAAAACGATGGGCTCATTTCCGACCCTGGTCAATTGACCTTCAATAACGGTCCCGTTGCCATTACCGAACACCGTGAGCCACGTTGACGGGTCAACAGCAAGCGCTGGCTCGATCCCTGAGTAGATGCCTTCGCCCTCGATCGCCGTGAGCTGCACATCCACGGGTTGGTTGATGTAAACCTCTTCCAAGCCGGAGGGCCAGAGGATCTTGATGAGTTCCAGGCTGTCGGTCCCGGCGAGCCCGAAGTGCGCGGTCAGTTCGTTCTGCGAGCAATAGCCGCCCTGCGCGGTGATCTCGCGCATCTGCGTCACGCTCTGTCCGTTGATGTTGGCGGTGAGATACAGTTTGGTGCCGATCGCGCTGGTATTGCTGATGGTGCCCACGCACCGGATGCGGACGTAATGGTTGCTGTTCCCGCTGTTCAGGTAGTAGTTGTTGCCGCCATATTCCACATTGGCCACAACAAGGTCCAGGTCGCCATCGCCGTCGGTATCCGCGAAGGCCTGGCCGTAGGACGCAACGGTATCCGTGGCGACCACATCGGTCAGTTGCCGCACGAAGTTCCCGGTGCCGTCGTTCAAGTAGAGGTAGTTGAACAGGGGAGCCGGGCAATACGCGTTCGTCACGAAGAGGTCGAGATCCGCGTCGTTGTCCACGTCCACCCAATTGCTGCTGAACGAGCAGTTCGCATCGGTGCTCATGGGTTGTCCCAGCACCTCCTCGAACACGTTGCCACCGTCGTTGCGGAAGAGCTTGTTGTTGTTGTTGAAGTTCGCGAGGAACACGTCCAGGTCGCCGTCGTTGTCGTAGTCGCCCCAGCTGCTCGACATCGTGTGCCCAATGGCGCCCGTCAACGGCGATCCCGTCAACGCCGTGAAGGCGCCCGTTCCGTCGTTCACATAGAGGTCCTCGCTCTGGTTGCTCTCGTTCGTAACGAAGAGATCGAGGTCGCCGTCCACATCGGTATCCGTCCAGTTCACGCAGCGCGATACATGCGCATCGGTCGATTGCACGCCCGTGCTGATCAGCGTGAAGGTGCCATCGCCGTTGTTGTGGTACAGCCTGTTGTTGAGGGGAACCGCGCTCATGGTCGCGTACAGGTCCAGGTAGCCATCGTTGTCGTAGTCGCCCCAGCTGCCGGTTTCCGTTCCGTTCGTGTCCAGCACCACCGGTGACCCGCTGATCTCATTGAAGGTTCCCGTGCCGTCATTCACGTAAAGCATGTCGTTCCATTCCCACCAGTTGCCCACGAACAGGTCCACGTCACCATCGTTGTCCAGATCGCCGAAGGTCCCGCCGTCCGAGGGGGCGCCATCGTTCGCCACCGGTCCCGTGGTGATCTGCACGAAGGTCCCGTCATCGTTGCGGAACAAGAAGTTCGACTCGCCCAGCTCGGGACCGTTGGTGATCAGCAGATCCTCGTCGCCATCGCCATCGATGTCGGCCCAGTTCACACTGCGCGAATCACCTATCGCCGTCTCAATGGCGCTGGTGTTCTGCCGTTGGAACAGCTGGGCGTGGGCGGAAAGACAACCGAACGAGCAGAGCCCGGCAAGGGCAATGGGGTAGAGTGTGTTCATGCGACAAGGTGTGGACCATAAACGAACCATTTCTCTTCCGGTGATCCCTGCCCCGAACGAGCAACGGTCGAATTGCGGGCCCATCCGTGCACCGCTCGTCACAGACGCGGTGCACCTATTTTGGCAGCGCATGCAACCACGACTTTCCTTCATCACCCTCGGCGTATCCGACCTCGAACGTTCGAAACGCTTTTACAACGACGTGCTCAGCTGGAAGCCCATGCACGATGCGAACGGCATCGTCATGTACAAGCTCAACGGCATGATCCTCTCGCTCTTCCCGCAGCACGAGCTGGCGGAGGATGCGCAGGTGACCCCCCTTGGTCCCCCCGATGGGGGGAAGACATCGGTGCCGCGTTTCACACTGGCGCAATGCCTGCGATCGACCGAGGAAGTGGATGCCCTCTTCGCCGGTTTGAAGAAGCATAAGGTGACCATCACCAAGGAGCCTGTGAAGGTGTTCTGGGGCGGCTACAGCGGCTACTTCGCCGATCCGGATGGCCATCTCTGGGAAGTCGCGCACAATCCCTTCCTGGAGATGGATGCACAGGGCAACGTGCTCGGCATGAAGCAGGGCTGAAGCCTGCCACCGTAGTTTAGCCTTGCGTTTGGAAGCACGACCATGAGTACAGCAACGAAGTCCAAGACGGTAAAGCCCGACCTCAACGGCCACAGCACCAACGGCACTGCGAAGAAGGCTGAACGCCTTCCCGTGATGAAGACCTACAAGATCTTCATCGGCGGCAAGTTCCCGCGCACCGAGAGCGGTCGGTATTACCAGGTGAACGGCACCGACGGCAAGCCACTCGCCAACATCTGCCGCAGCAGCCGCAAGGATGTGCGCGATGCTGTCATTGCCGCACGTGGTGCCGTGGGCGGCTGGGCCGGTCGTAGTGCCTTCAACCGCGGGCAGATCCTGTATCGCATCGGCGAGATGCTGGAAGGACGCCGCGCGCAGTTCGTGCACGAGATCATGTTGCATGGCGGTACGCGCGAGCATGCCGAAGCGCGCGTGAGCGAGGCGATCGATCGCTGGCTCTACTACGCCGGTTGGTGTGATAAGTACCAAGCGGTCTTCAGCAGTGTGAACCCCACCAACAGCTCGCACTTCAACTTCAGCGTGTATGAACCCACCGGCGTGGTGGGCGTTATGGCTCCCGAATGCAGCGCCTTGCTCGGACTGGTCTCGGTGATCGCACCTGTGATCGCCGGCGGCAATACGTGTATCGTTGTCGCGAGCGAAAGCATGCCATTGCCAGCGGTCACCTTCACCGAAGTGCTGGCCACCAGCGATCTGCCCGGCGGCGTGGTGAACCTGCTCACCGGTTACCGCAACGAACTCCTCAAGCCGCTCGTGGCGCATATGGATATCAACGCCATCGTGGTTGATGCGGCCACCAAGGAGGAGCGGACCATGCTGGAGCAGGAAGCCATCTGCAACCTCAAGCGCGTGATGTATCCGAAAGTCACGGACTGGTCGAAGGATGATGCGCAATCGCCCTACTTCATCC
>JBATMK010000237.1:0-24516 GCA_049289815.1 Flavobacteriales bacterium | reverse complement strand
GCATGCCTATGAACGGTACGAGCACGGTCATGCGACGTGGTCATTGTTCGCGGCGGCTGGGCTCATCTTCTTGGCGGTGGCTGCCTTCCACTCGCAGCTCGTGCGCAAATGGCCCGGCGTCGACGCCACCTTCTTCGTCATCGAAGCTGTGCTGTCCTTGGCGATCATGGGTGAGTTCTTCCATGCGGGCAAAAGGGGACTGCCTTTCATGTACCTATTAGCCGCGTTGTTCCAGGTTTTCGCGGCCGTGATGGCGGTGCGCAAGGGCGGACGTTCAGGTGGCCATTGACAGACCTGTCTCCATCTTCACACCATGGAACCGCGCCCACCACAACCGCCCTTTACCGAGTCCACTGCACGCCAGAAGATCCAGATGGCCGAGGACGCTTGGAACAGCAAGGACCCGGAACGCGTGGCAAAAGCCTACACCGTGGACAGCGAGTGGCGCAACCGCTCGGAGTTCATCAACGGGCGCGAGGGGATCGTCGCCTTCCTGAAGCGCAAGTGGGCGAAGGAACTCGACTACAAACTGAAGAAGGATTACTGGGCACACGGCGACAACCGCATCGCAGTGCGCTTCGAGTACGAATGGCACGATGCCGACGGCAACTGGTTCCGCAGCTACGGCAACGAGAACTGGGAGTTCGATGAGCTCGGCTACATGCGCAAGCGCTATGCGAGCATCAACGATGTACCGATCAGGAAAGAGGAGCGGAGGATCTGACCGCTAGCGCTGCACCATTTCAATCCTTGATGAAGCGGAGCGCCGTGGCTGCGGATCGTCCGCTGGGTGTATCGAGACGCAGCAGATACATGCCCGCGGCAAGTCCGCCCACCGGCACGGTGCGCACTTCACCTTGTTGTGCAGCACCGCCGAGCGAACCAGTCATCAGTTCGGTGCCGGAAGTCGTGACGATGGAGTAGCGCACGTCCGGTTCCGTGGTGTTGAAGCGGATCAAGAGCTGGTCATCCACGGTTGTCGCGCTCACCAACGAGGCGATGTCCGCATGTTCGTCCATGCCGATCCCCAGGCTTTCGATGAAGAGGCCGCTTTCGGTGAGGATGCCGTCCGGGATGTACTGCACCAACGTGGCGCCGTTCTCCGAACTGTACCAGAAATACACCACGTACTCGAAGAAGCCCAGCTCCGTGGCGTTCACGCGCACCATCAGCACATCATCGTAGGTGTTCCCCGGCAATTGGAGGGTGCCATAACCCACGCAGGTCAGTGCGTAGGTCCCGTCGGAAGTCGCGGTTTCCCAGGTATCGTAGTTCGTGGTGCCCATGGTGAGTGGGAACACGTATTCGATCTGTGGGTCCGAGTAGATCTTGGCGCTGGTGGTGTACGATCCCACGCGTTCCATCTTGGTGCTGCTGAGGTTGAAGTAGCGGTAGTAACCGTTGGGCAATTCCTTCCAGCAGTAGTTCGAGGATGGGAACGTCGCCCCGTTCGGTGTGGACGCCGGTGCCACGATCTGCTGGATGAACTGTGGCGCACCCAGATCGGCGGACAAGCCCGTGAAATCCCAAGTGGCATTGGCCCCTTGCGGCATCGTGTCGATCGCGGAGAAGGTCTGCATGATGCGCATGTTGATCACCGATCCGATCGGGAGCATTTCGTTGCTCAGCAACGTGGGCTGGCCCAGGAGCGGACAAGCAAGGAAAAGCGGCAAGGCAAAGAGCGTAGTGTACCTCATGGGTGGGTTTTGTTGGCTGCAAAATAGCTTTTGACCGGAAGGCCTCGGTCCTGCGCATCTACATTCGGCCATGCCCACGTTCGAGGTCCATCCAGACATCGCCCACGCGCGCACGCTGGACACGTCCTTCTACACGGGCGCGCAGCACTACGAGGCTGCCAAGGACAAGCTCTTCGTTCCGAGTTGGCAGTACGTGGGGCATGTGGATCAGCTAACTGAGAACGGATCCGCGCGGCCGCTCACGTTGCTGGAGAGCTACCTGGATGAACCGCTCGTGCTGGTGAAGGACCAGGGTGGGAAGCTCCGTTGCCTCTCGAACGTGTGCACGCACCGGGGCAACATCCTGGTGAACGCACCATGCAAGGCGGACAAGTTGCGCTGCCGTTACCACGGCCGTCAATTCCATCTGGACGGCCGCTTCTTATCCATGCCGGAGTTCAAGGAAGTGCAGGACTTTCCAAGCGCGTCGGACAACCTCCGGGAACTTCCACTGCACCAATGGGGCAAGCTGTTGTTCGCAGGCTTGCAGCAGGCACCCGCCGACGCGTTCCCTCCGATGGAAGAGCGCATGCGCTGGTCGGCGATGGACAAGCTGGTGTACCGCCCGGATCTTTCCGCAGAGCATAGCATGCAAGCGAACTGGGCGCTGTACGTGGAGAATTACCTCGAAGGCTTCCACGTTCCCTTCGTTCATCCCACGTTGAACGCCGTGCTGGATTTCGGCGATTACACCACCGAACTGTATGCGCGTTCAAGCCTTCAACTCGGGATCGCCAGGAAGAACGAAGCGTGCTTCGACCTACCGGTAGGTCATCCGGATCACGGCAAGAAGGTGGCCGCGTACTACTGGTGGGTCTTCCCGAATTTGATGTTCAACTTCTACCCGTGGGGGTTGTCGCTGAACGTGGTGGAACCTCAAAGTGTGGGCGTTACCAAGGTCCGTTTCCTGTCGTTCGTGTGCGATGAAAGCAAGCTCGGCGCGGGTGCGGGAACGGGCCTGGACCAAGTGGAAAAGGAGGATGAAGAAGTGGTGGAGGCGGTGCAACGCGGCATCCGGTCAAGGAATTACGCGCATGGCCGCTACTCAGTGACACGCGAGCGGGGTACGCACCACTTCCACCGGCTCATTGCCGAGTTGATGGGCTGACCCATGAGCGGGCTTCAACGCCGGTTCGGCTTCAACACCACGGTCGCTGTGATCGTGGGCGGAGTCATCGGCTCCGGCATTTTCATGAAGCCGGCTCTCATGGCTTCGCAGCTGGGTTCTCCGCTGGTGTTGTTGAGCGTATGGGTCGTTGCGGGCATCGTCACCTTGTTCGGAGCCATGAGCAACGCGGAGTTGGCTGCCATGTACCCGGAAACCGGCGGATCCTATGTGTACTTCCGGAAGGTGTACGGCAACGGTTTCGCGTTCCTCTATGGCTGGTCGGCGTTCGCGGTGTTCAACACGGCCGGTACCGCGTCCATCGCCTACGTGTTCGCGCATTATGCCACCGCCTTTATCGATCTGCCGGAGTTCTCACGGACGACGATCAACTCACTTGTCCTGCACCTGCCGGGCATCGGGACGATCATGCCGTTGGAGCATATCGGTGTGAAGGCCCTGACCATCATGATCGTGCTGCTGCTCACGCTGCTGAACTATTTCAGCGCGGGGATGGGTGGCGCTGTGCAGCGATCGTTGACCGCGCTGAAGGCAGCGGCCATCGGCCTATTGATCATCGGCTTGTTGTTCGGTGGAAGCGGTGTCAGCGGTCACAGCATGTTCACCGGCATGGCTGATGCTCCTACGGGTGGGGCCATGGTGGCGGCTTACGTAGCTGCGTTGGGTGGAGCGTTCTGGGCGTACGATGGGTGGAACAACATCACTTTCATAGCGGGCGAGGTGAAGGACCCACAGCGTAACATTCCACGTGGCCTCTTTTTGGGATTGTGTTTCTGCGTGCTCATCTACGTGCTGGTGAACCTGGCCTACTTGTACGTGCTTCCCATTGGCGTCATGGCAACATCCACGCTCGTTGCGTCGGATGCGGCCACCATGGTCTGGGGTGCTTTGGGTGGTGGACTTGTCGCGGTGTTGGTGATGCTGAGCACGCTTGGCGCCACCAGCTCCAACGTGCTGGCGACAGCACGCGTGACGCACGCGGTTGCCGCGGATCACAAGCCTTTCGCATGGGGGGGAAAGGTGCGCGCAGGTTCGGACACCCCCGGGAACGCACTTCTGCTGAACTTGATCTGGATGATCGTACTCGTTCTGAGCGGATCCTTCGACATGCTCACCGACATGCTCATTTTCGTCAGTTGGTTCTTCTATGGCGCTCTTGCGCTGGCTGTGATCATCCTCCGAGTGCGCGAACGCGATGAGCCGCGCCCGTACCGCGTGCCGGGCTATCCATGGGTGCCGGGCCTGTTCGTGTTGTTCACTGCGATATTCCTGGTCATCACGCTATGGTCCGATGTCACCGACTACATCGAAGGGCGAACGGTGCTCATCAATTCAGTGCTCGGCGTGCTGATCACGTGCGCTGGTATTCCCCTGTACTATTGGAGTGTGAAGCGCCAGCGCCATGAACAGCGTACTTGACCGGTTCTACTCAGCGTTCGGCCGGAAGGATTGGGCTGCGATGAACGCGTGCTATCATCCGGAGGCGCGCTTCGATGATCCGGTGTTCCCCGATCTGAACGCCCAGGAGGTGAAGGCGATGTGGAAGATGCTGCTCTCCACCGATGGTGCCATGCGCAGCAGCTACCGTGTGTTGGAGGAACGTGCGACCAAGGGTTCGTGCGATTGGGAGGCGTTCTACACCTTCAGCAAAACAGGCAGGCCGGTGCATAACATCATCCACAGTGAATTCGAGTTGCGCGATGGGTTGATCTACCGCCAACGCGATCGGTTCAACTTCTGGCGGTGGAGCCGGCAGGCGCTCGGTGCAAGTGGGCTCCTGCTCGGCTGGACACCGATCGTTCGGAACAAGGTGCGTGGCATCGCACGCAAGGGCCTTGAGCGTGCGATGGCGGCGTAGCCGATCAGGGCAGTACTACCCGCCCACAGAGCATGTGGCCATTGAGCGTGTAAGCCCGCACGACATAGAGCCCGGCTGATAGCGCCGAAATATCCGTGGTCACCGATGTGGCCGCAGCGACCTGCGTCCGCGCCGTGGTTCTACCATGCACATCCACAAGTTCCATGGTTTCCATCGGATCGGCACTGCGCACCACCAGGGAACTCCGCGCTGGGTCCATGAAGGCCGTGAGGATATCGGGAGCATCGAGGCGGGTGATGATGCCCGTACTGATATCCGTAGCGGTCACGGGTCCGTCAAGGGCGAAGGAGGTACCGTTGTTCAGTGTTATCGAGAACCCGAACTTGAACGGTTGGCCGATGTCAGCAGGGGCGGGTGTGTAGAGTCCCGACCACCGCACCCATTGAAAGTCGGTGATCGGAGTAGGCACGGTGTCCCAAACCATGGTGCCAGCGGGCGAGCCGATGTACAGCGTATCATAGTCGGAATATGCCAGCGTATTGGGGCTCGAGTAACGCGAGCAGTAAAAGGCGACGCGGTACGTGGTGGCGCCCATGGTGGTCGAAAAGGGCTTCACCATACCGATGTCCGGGATGGGTTGGCCCGTGAGATTGGAGAGGAACGCGTTGCTCCCATGCTGGGTGGAAAAACCGAAATTCAATGCGCTCACCCAATTGAACGCACCGAAGCCGTTCACCCCGGTGTACACCTCATTCCCCGCACCATCAAGAACGTCCGTGAATACCTGGGCGCTGGTTGGAGAAGGAAGCGAGCAAAAACCCGTAAGGAACAAGAAGGAGAGTGAAGTTGCGCGGTTGTTCGTCATAGTACACAGTGCTTTGTTCGACGGATGAAATTAGTCCGCGCTCGTCCCGATCCGATCAAAGAGTGCCGGTCCTCGGCTCGTGCCGCACGGGAAAATTCACCGAGCTGGCGATGAAGCAGAGCTTGCTGGCTTCACCATGCAGGGACTGGGCCTTCTCCACCATGCTCGCATCGCGCACGGTCACTTCGGGGTGCAGCACCACCTCGGTCATGTGGCCACCATCGCCAACGGTCTGCATGCTGCCCGTGGCATTGTCGGTGTAGGCGGTCACGACAACACCGTTCTTCACGCAGACATGGAGGTAGCTGAGCATGTGGCACGCGCTCAGCGCAGCTACCAGGAGCTCTTCGGGATTGTACCGGGTGCGGTCGCCGCGGAATGAGGGATCAGCCGAGCCCAACAGATCCGGCTTGTTGTCGGTGCGGATGATGTGATCGCGTTTGTAGTTGCGGTAGCCATCGGTGCCGGTGCCGTTGTTACCGGTCCATTCGATGGAGAGAGCGTAATGATGGGACATCGCTATGTCTTGATGAACCGGACATGGTCCGCCGAACCGGTGGCGCGGAGCACGTAAGCACCCGGTGGCAGGTCGTGCACATCCATGGAAGGTGCGAACGGTACGCTGCGGATCACACGTCCTTGGCCGTCAATGATCATCATCTCTTGGTCCATCCATGCGGTTGCGGAAGTCAGGGAGATCATTCCGCTGGCCGGATTCGGGTACACACTGAAGGAAATGGCTGACGGCAACTCCTCGATGCCAACGCCCGGTGCGAGGTTCCAACCGATATCGCGCAGCATCCAGAGACAGATCAGCCCGGGATCGTGGTTCACAGTGCCAGCCGTGCTGAAGGGTGTCATCAGCTCATTCGGGTTGCCTGCCGGGTAGGTGCTCTCGTTCAAGTGCACGCAACTGCTGCCGAGGGCGAACGTTCCGGGTGCATGGATGCGCGGCGCCACACCACCGTTCATGGCCATGGCGATCGGCCCGTTGAAGTAGAGCGTGTTGCCGGTCATCGCGCTCCCGAGCAACGTGCCTGGATTCTGCATCATGGTAAGCGGGCCGTCCTGTTGATCGCTGAGGTAGCGGTCGAAGATGCCGGGCAAAGAATCGAGCTGCGGCCATGGAAAGCTCGTTGTAAGCGGGAAAAAATCCGCCATCTCCAACAGTCCGAGCGATCCCTCGGCCCCGACCTTCTTGCTGAGGCCGACGAAGCCAAGGCCATGACCGAGTTCATGCAGGGCCACGGAAACGAAGTCGTGCTCTCCCGGGCCGGGAGTTCCGGTGGTGTCCGTGTACCAATTCGCGCCGGTGCTGAAGTAGATGTCGATGTCGTTCTCGCCCGCGTTCAGTTCGGTGCCAGCAATGCTGTTGGCCAATGAAGTGGCGTACCACGTCTCCGGAAGCGGTGCACCGGGGAAGTCGCGGCGACCATTGGGAAAGGTGATGGCCAGCGCGTTGGCTCCCAATGGATAGAGGCTGACGTTCACCTTGATCGGTACCGACGAGATCAGCAGATGCCCCCAGATATCGGCGGCGTGTTCAAACGCTGTCTCGAAGTCCGAGGGTATGCTGTTATAGGTGATGTTGAACTGCGCTGTCTGGGCGTGGGTTGCAACGATCGATATAGTGAGAAGGAGTGAGCAGAGGGCACGTGGGCTTCGCATGTGTCTTCATCCCGGCTCGTCGGGGCCAGCGAACTTACACAGCCAGCATCTGCAACAAGCGGAACAGGTCGGGACCGATGGTTTTCTTGCGTGCCAGTGCTTCCGCATGCGGTGTGAACGAGACCTCGCCGTTCACAACACCGACAACACAGTGCTGCATTCCGACCATCAACCCCTCAACGGCGGCGGCACCGAGCCGTGCGGCCAGTAAGCGATCGGCCATGGTCGGGTTGCCACCACGTTGCAAATGCCCGAGCACGGAAACGCGGATATCGAATTGTGGGCATCGCTGCTTGACCTGTTCGGCCAGCTTGAACGCGCCGCCTTCCTCATCGCCTTCCGCGACCACCACGATACTGCTGCTTTTGTCCGCTGATCGGTTCAGCAGTGCTTTCACCAGATCCTCCACATTCTCCCTCCGCTCGGGCACCATCACGAACTCGGCGCCGGCCGCAATGCCGGTGTGCATGGCGATGAAGCCGGTATCGCGTCCCATTACTTCAACGAAGAAGACCCGGCCATAAGAGGAAGCCGTATCGCGCAACCGATCGATCGCCTCCAAGGCCGTGTTACACGCAGTGTCGAAACCGATGGTGCGGTCGCTGCCGCCCAGATCATTGTCGATGGTGCTGGCGATACCGATCACGCGCACGTTCTGTTCCTGCGCGAGTTGGTGCGCACCAGCCTGCGTGCCACCGCCCCCGACGCAGATCAATGCATCGATGTCCGCAGCACGAAGGTTGACAGCGGCTTGTGTGCGGCCTTCCGGCTTCATGAACGCTTCACTGCGTGCGCTCCGCAGGATGGTGCCACCGCGTTGTACGATGTTCTTCACATCGCGTGGTCCCAGTTCCATGAAGTTCTTTTTCACCAAGCCATCGAAACCGTCCAACACGCCCGTGGTCCTGATGCCATGGAAATGGGCCGTACGGATCACCGCACGGATGGCGGCGTTCATGCCGGGGGCATCACCGCCGGAGGTGAGGAGGGCGATGTGGTTGAGCGGAGACATGTCCGCAAAGGTCATCGACTCAAGCGATCAGAGCTTCACGAAATGCATCGATGTCCATGCACCGGTACCAGAGGAAGCGCGAAGGAGGTAAGGGCCGCCAGCCAACTGGCTGATGTCGAGCGTTGCGCGACCAATTCCTCTGGGGATCGTTCCGGTCAACGCCGTCCTGCCACGGGCATCAACCACTTGCACGCGGATATCGATGGCGCCAGCATCAATGTATTCGACGTTCAGGAGATCCTGTGCAGGATCGGGGAATGCGCTGAGACCGTGGCGGGAGGACGGAGATGGCGGCGAGACACTCGTGATCACGCAACCGGGCGTTGCGAAATGCGATAGCATGCGCACGTACGCGGCCTGGGTATAGATGCCGATCTCGGTCACGGTCCAGGAATTCAGCGGCCAGCTCGTGTTGAAGTCCTTCCACGATTTCTGGGTCGGCTGGTTCTTCGGTGGCTCGATGCTCTCGGCGAAACACAAGGCGTTGTTCTGCGCGCTGCCGCAATTGGTCGGGCAGCAGCCGTCCCAATCGTACGTGGGGTTGGGGCCGCCGGGCACGAAGCCGGGTGCTGGTCCGTAAGTGCTCACGCCTGCTTCGTCCCACAGCGCGCTGCCATCCTCGAACCAGCCGTGGTAAATGCTGTTCACCGATCGCTCCGCACCGAAGGCGGCCATGTTGGTGAGGTAGGCCGTGTTGTTGGGGTTCACCCCGTGGAAGTAGTGGACGAAACCAGCAGCGGCGTTGGCATAGCTCGCCGCGTTCGTACCGTCCAGTCCATAGGTGTTCATACTGGTGAACATGCTCCCTTGGTGTCCCTTGGTGGTGTTGCTGCCCCATGTGTAGTTGTTGCTCGCCATATAGGCGCCATACGCATCGGTGCCGTTCAAGTAGGCCGGGAGATTGTCCGCGTTGTTGGCGTTCATCGATGTGGCGTAAGCGTTCTGGATGGTGTTGAGCACCGCCGCGGTCGGCGCTGCGCAATTGGCGTAGTACAACAGCATGTCCTGATCGGTGGCTTCGAACGGATAGGCGTAGCCCCACTGCAACAAGTGCGCATCGGTGTAATACGCGTTGAAGTACGAGCGATAGCTGTTGGTGCCCGTGGCGGCATACAAGTACAACGCGGCGGCCAGGTGTCGCATCTCGGTGTCGTAGGTGCCGAGTTCGGGATCAGGGTTCACCAGGCCATTGTTGGTGCTGAGAACGTTGGGGTTCGCCACGGCCCAATCGTAGCTCGTGATCGCGGCATCGCGCAGGGTTTGCGCGTACGTGGTTTCACCGACGGCGTCGAACTGGATGCTGGCCAGCGCACAAAGCGCAGCAACGGTGAACGTCGCTGAAGTGCTGACGCCCGAATGCCGCCGCACGTTCACATCGGCGCTCGGTGGACCCGTCGGCCCGGAAGAGGACGTGGTTACTGCGACTTTCCCGATCACCGAGCCATCGGGGTAGCGCATGCGCAACAGCCAATCGAGTTCGTACTTCGCTTCATCCAGGATGTCAGGAACGCCGTTGCCGCTTTCTGGGATGCCGGAGTCATCACCCCAGACCGCAGGGTTCTCCTCATAGGCCAGCAGCAGGTCGCTGAGCACGCTGTAGGTCCAGTTCACGTATTTGTTGTGGTCGCCGGCATCGTGCCAGCCGCCGTGCAGATCGCGTTCGTTGGCGGGCAGGGGGTTGGTGACCAGCCTGCAGTTCACGTCCTGCCCGGTACCGACATGGCAGGGTGCGGCATCGCTCCAGCCGACCCCGGCGTAGGCAGCAGGCTTTGCGGTCCCGCACCGCTGATAGTAGAAAGCACGAAGGGCAGTCTGTAGGACTTCGTTGTACACGCAATCATCGATCTCGAAACGGTGCGAGCGCGTGTTGTTCGCCGGATCGTACACGTAGCAGGAAGCGGTCGTGCTCACCGTACTGAAGTCGAACCACCAGATCACATCGCCGCTCTGGTCGTGTTGTTGGCCACCGTTCCAAGGGATAGGTGCTGCGCTGAAGAGCACCGTGTTCGAGCCCCATTCACGTACCTCCAGCGTTGCACCAGGTGTATAGCTGTCCGACGCGTTGTAACCGAGCTGCGGATCGCTGATCACGGCGATCTTCTCATCGCTGGTGCGGTAACCGAACTGGTCGACCGCGATCCGATCGGTCTCGGTCCCGGTCTGCGCGCGAAGAAATGCTGCGGAGCATAGCAAGGGAATGGATAGGAGCGTTCGCATCGCGTGTGTGGTATGCATCGAAGATCGGTCCGCACATCATCCATTGTCCAAAGAAGTTCGACCGACAACCTCGCGGCGTCGATGGTGCGATCCTTTCAACCGTTGTCAGGGAGTGGTGCGGTGGCACCTATTGATCGGGTCGCGGGTTGGTCTCCAGTGCGGCCCGCTTGGGTATGGAACGCTGGGCGGTTTTGTCAGCTTCGGCGGAAGAGACATACCAGTTCCGATCCACCAAGGGGATGGTGCCAGCCTTGGCATTGCTGTACAGATGGATCCATTCGGTCCCCACCATGCCCTTTCCCGTCTCTTCGTTGATCGCAAGGTTCACGGGCATTCTGAAGTCCGGGGCACAATTGGTCCACCGCACCCACAGCAGTTTGTTCTTGACCGCATACTCCAGCACGGGCACTTTGGTGGTGCGCAGGTACTGGTCGAAGATGCTCTTGTTGAGCAGCGCCTTGGTGCGTTCGTTGAAGTTGATCATGAAGTCCTCCACCTTGGCACTGGTCACGGTGCTGTGGTAGAACCGCCGGTTCATTTCCAATAGGACGGCCTTGAAGGTGCTGTCACCAATGATGTGCCTGACCGTGTGGATGAGGTTCGCACCCTTGTTGTACATGTCACCGCTGCCTTCCTGGTTCACGCCGTACGGGCCGATCATCGGGCTGTCGTTGGAGATGCCTTTGCGCAGCCCGACCACATATTCCTCAGCGGCCTGTTTGCCGCTCTGGCATTCGGTGTAGAGCGTCTCGGTGTAATCCGTGAAGCCTTCGTGGATCCACATGTCCGCGATATCAGCGGTCGTTATGCTATTGCCGAACCATTCGTGCCCGCTCTCGTGGATGATGATGTAATCCCATTTCAAGCCCTGGCCCGAACCGCTGCGGTCCATGCCCAGATATCCGTTCATGAACTTGTTGCCGTACGCCACTGCGCTCTGGTGCTCCATCCCAAGGTGCGGTGCTTCCACCAGCTTGTATCCATCGCGGTAGAAAGGGTATGGACCGAGCCACTGCTCAAAGCAGGCCATCATCAAGGGCACTTGCTTGAACTGCTCCCGAGCCTTCATTTCGTTGTAGGCCAGCACCCAATAGTCGAGATCCAGGTTGCCCTGCAAACCATCGAACACTTCGCCGAAGTGTGTGTACTTCCCGATGTACGGAACGAGGTTGTACGTGTTGATGGGGTTGCTCACTGCCCAATTCCAAGTGGTGGTACCGTTGCCGTGCGTTGTCTTCCCACGCAACCTTCCGTTGCCGATCGCCTGCAAACTGTCGGGCACTGTGATGTGCAAAGCGGCACTATCGGGTTCGTCGCTCTGGAGATCCTTGCACGGATACCATACACTGGCGCCGAGGCCCTGGCAGGCCACGCTCATCCACGGGTTGCCCTGCTCATCGTTCCGCCAGATCCAGCCGCCGTCCCATGGTGGGTTCTTCGCCGCGCGCGGGGTGCCGTGGTAATGGACGGTGAGCGATGAAAGGTCTCCCAAGCCCATTGCGGTCGGTAGCTCAACCCAAACAACGTTGTCTTTGCGGGTGCTCGGGATCGCCTGTTCCGAGATCAGGAACGCACCGTCCTTGAAGAGCGAAACACTGGTGGTGATGCTGTCCACCAGCATTGGCGCCTGCAGGTCCACTTGCATACGGTTGCCGGTGGCGATCGCCTTGAACGAGATGATGGTGATCCCGGTGATGGATCGGTTGTGGAAGTCCGGTGTCACGCTCACATCGTAGTGGGTCACATCCCACCAGGCCCGGCCCGGACCAATGCTTCCGCGCAGCGAATCAGCGTGGGTGAATTGCACCTGGCCATCGCCCAACTGGGCATCGGCGATGATCGGGCAAAAGGGCAACAGCAGCGCGAGGCCGCGCAACAAGGGGTGCGGACAGGTCATGCCGAAATGTAGTTGGGCGGCACAAGCACAGTACCCGTTGCTGCCGTCAGCGGTTCAAGGCTTGGTGGGCGCTGCACCTTCGCTCTTCTCTGGCACTGCAACAGGCGCCGACGGCCATTGGTTCACGATCGTTCCATCCGGGCTGGTCACGTGTACCGGCAGCTTCCGCTGCGCATACTTGTGGATCAGCACTTCCTGGTTCTTCAACGCACTTGGAGTGTCGGTGAACAGCAGCAGGTCGGTATCGATGATGTCCTTGAAGGCGACGTATTCGGCTTTCACACGGGCCATGATCTGTTCGGTGGTGAACTGTTCGCTGGTCTCGAACACGTCGGTCATCTGCACAGTAGGTCCGTTGCGCCAGTTGCCGATGGCATAGGCATGGATGGTCTTCTGGGCGAGCAACGCCTGCGAAGCGAGGAGCAGGAGGGAGGCGATGAGGGTTCTCATGATCGGTCAAAGTTGAACGTGGTTCAGCGGATATCGACCTCGTCAAGGAACAACCATGCCGGACCGCCGGCACCGGCGAGGCCATCGGGAATGTGCGCAACGTTCTTCACCTCGAAGCGCACGTAGCGCGCACCGATCGGTCGTTCGATCACGAACTGGGAGTTGCCCTTGGCGTCCGGCGCCGGCAGCACCGTGCCGAACACATCGTACGCCTCCCCGTTGGTGCTGGTGCTGATCGTCACCTTTTCCGGGAGGTGTATCCAGGAACTTTTCTCTTCCAGTGCCCCGATCCCGATGTAGGTCAGTGGGCGTTCTTCTCCAAGGTCCAAGGTGATCGTCACATCATTTCTCCATCCGAGCCACTCATAGTTCACGCGGCGTGCTCCGGCCT
The DNA here is from genome assembly GCA_049289815.1 of Flavobacteriales bacterium. Classification (GTDB taxonomy): domain Bacteria; phylum Bacteroidota; class Bacteroidia; order Flavobacteriales_F; family PHOS-HE28; genus PHOS-HE28. Next base: position 11,335 of record JBATMK010000237.1, on the reverse strand, counting down.
TGATACCGTCCACCAGGGTGAAGGGGCCGCCCTCGTTGTAGCGTTCATCCGGCAAGGGTTCGCAAGTGATCGGCCTTGCGGTGGCCAGGTTGAAATTGAACGCCCGTGTGTTCGGTCTTCCAGCTCCTTCGCGGTTGCGTAGGGCCGAGGCAGCGATGTTCGTGGTGGCCTTGATCGGGAACGGCCGGGAATACAGGATCTGCGTGAACACCGGAAGCGAATCGTTCGGCGATGGTCCCTCGAGTTCTCCTTGGAACGAGATCAGGATGAAGGCCAGGGAATCGCAGACCGTGTTGTGCAATTCCACCAGCACGGTACCGGGTTCAGGGCCTTGATGCGGGATCAATTCCACCTGGTAAATGCTGGGGGAGTAAGTGACGCCCATGCGGGTGAGCCGTGGGAATTCGGCCTCGGTGCGCCGGAGAAAATCCTTCTCATTGCGTTTCTCCTTTGGGCTCCATAGTACCTCGGACAGTGCCATCATGCGCGGCAGGACCATGTATTCCACATGCTGCGGTGTGTTGATGTACTCGGTCCACACATTGCCTTGCGCACCCATGATGTAGCGTGCCTCGGCACTGTCCAGTTCCACCGGGATCGGCTCGAAGCTGTAGACCTTCTGCAACGTTGTGTAACCGCCGATGGCCAGGGGCTCCTGCGCGGGATCACCTTGGTAATGGTCGAAGTAGCAATGCGTGCCCGGGCTCATCACCACGTTGTGCTGCTGCTTTGCTGCCGCGATCCCGCCTTCGGTGCCACGCCAGCTCATCACCGCGGCTTCGGCCGCCAAGCCGCCTTCCAGGATCTCATCCCAGCCGATGATCTTCCTTCCCTTGCTGTTCACGAACTTCCCGATGCGCCCGATGAAATAGCTCTGCAGTTCGTGTTCGTCCTTCAGGTGCTCGGCCTTCATGCGCTTCCGGCATTTGGGGCACTTGTTCCATCGCTCCTTGGGACACTCATCGCCACCGATGTGGATGTACTCCCCGGGAAAGAGGTCCATCACTTCGGTGAGCACGTTCTCCAGGAACGTGAACGTTGCATCGGTCGGACAGAACACATCGTCGAACACCCCCCAGCCTTTTGCAACCTCGAAGGGACCTCCTGTGCACGAGTATTCGGGGTAAGCCGCCAGCGCGGCCAACGCATGTCCGGGCATCTCGATCTCCGGTACGATGGTGATGTGCCGGGAGGTCGCATAAGCGACCACATCGCGGATCTCATCCTGCGTGTAAAAACCGCCGTAGCGCAGGGTGTCGTAGCGCTGATCGCGGTAGGGGCCCACCATACTTCCCTTCCGCCACGCGCCCACTTCCGTCAATTTCGGGTAAGCCTTGATCTCGATCCGCCAGCCCTGGTCTTCCGTCAGGTGCCAGTGGAAGCGGTTCATCTTGTACCGCGCCAGCAGGTCGATGTACCGCTTGATGAAGTCCGCCGGCATGAAATGCCTGCCCACATCCAGGTGCATGCCCCGCCACGCGAACCGCGGTTGGTCCCTGATCAAGACACAGGGTACGGCCGGGCTTGCGGTGCCGGGTGCGGGGAACAGTTGCATGAATGTTTGTACGCCATGGAACACCCCGGCCGCATCCGCGCCATAGATGGCGCAGCCCTCCGGGGTCACCGTAAGCTCATAACCTTCGGCCGCCAAGCCCTTGTTGGTGGCCAGGCCTAGAACCACCACCATGCCCTGGCCCCGCCGCACCGGCTCCACTTTGCCTTCAACACCCATGATCTTCAACCCGGCCAAGAGGAACTCGGCCTCGGTGCGTAGCTCGGGGTGGTACAGGGCGATGGTCAGCCCGGTCGCCAAGGGGAAGGCGCCTTCTGTCCATTCCACCTTCTCCGGCAAAGGGATCAAAGGCGGGTGTCCGGTCTGGGCGCCAGCGAACAGGGTCAGGCCGAGGAAGGAGAGTGTCAGGGCGGAACGCATGTGGCTTGAGACTTTCGTGGTGGTATGGGGGCTGCAAAGATGATCGGCCGCGCGCCCGGGTTTCCCGTTCGGGCCATCCGATTACATTCGCAGCCCCTTAACAAAGAGGGGACCTAAAACATAACGCGACATGCCAACTCGCATCCGCCTTCAGAGGAAAGGCAAGAAAGGCCGGCCGTACTACCACATCGTGGTGGCCGATCAACGCGCTCCGCGCGACGGTAAGTACATCGAACAGATCGGTGCTTACGACCCGAACCAGAACCCCGCTTTCGTGGAGATCAACAGCGAGAAGGCGTTGGACTGGATGCAAAAGGGCGCTCAGCCTACCGATACCTGCCGTGCCATCCTGAGCTACAAAGGATTGGTCTTCAAGAACCACCTGCTCAATGGTGTGAAGAAGAACGCCTTCACCCAGGAGGAAGCCGACCGCCGCTTCGATATCTGGATGAACGAGAAGAACGCGAAGGTGGAGGCCAAGCGTAGCAAGCTCGGCCAGGCTGCCGATACGGAGTTGCGTACACGTATCGCTGACGAAACGAAGAAGGCCGAGGCGATCGCCGCCAAACTCAGCGCGAAACTGGCCGAGGCGAGCGCCGCTGCTGCTGCAGCTGCTGCACCTGTTGTTGAAGCCCCTGCTGAAGTTGCTCCCGAGGTGGCTCCCGAAGCTCCTGCTGAAGCTGCTCCCGAGGCGACACCCGAGGCTCCTGCCGCCGAGTAAGCCCGGAACATCGCACCAACAAATAAGGCCCCGGCATCTGTCGGGGCCTTTTCGTTCGAGCACATTGGGCATCATCCTTCCGCTCATCATTTAAGACGAGGTCCCCAGCAAGTGGGTCGCACGTTGGTACTGCGATCCTACATTCACCCCCATGGATCGCGATAGCCTGCATCGTTTGGGCCGCTTGGGCAAGCCTTGGGGGCACCAAGGCGATCTATGCGTCCACCTGGAAACCGTGGAGCCAGAGGATATCCAGCACGCCGGGTCGCTCTTCGTGGATATCGAAGGCCAGATGGTGCCCTTCTTCTTCAGCAAACTGCGCGACAAGGGCCGGGAACTGCTGATCAAATTCGACGAGATCGAAGACCCGCAGGCCGCAAGCGTCCTGGTGGGTCGGGACATCTATGCCCCACCCGGCCACCTGGCCGATGGCAGCGACGAAAGCTGGGATCCGGAAGAATTCATCGGCTGTATCGTGATGGACGATGAGCATGGCGAACTGGGAGAGGTAACAGGGCTCGAAGGCACCGAAGACAACCCCGTGCTCGTGGTTCTTCACGGCGAACAGGAAGTGCTCATCCCCGTGAACGACGACATCATCATCGGCCTGGACCCGGAGGAGAACATCATCCAAGTGCGCACGCCGCCTGGCTTGGTGGACTTCTATCGTAGCAAGAAGTAGCCGCCTTAGGCACCATCGAGAGCGCAAGGAGGCTGGACGCCATGCAACCGTTCCGATTCAAGCAGTTCAGCGTTCGCCATGATCGCAGTGCGATCAAAGTGGGTACTGATGCCGTGCTGTTGGGTGCGTGGACCACGTACGATGGTGCCTCGCGCATACTGGATATCGGTACCGGTTGCGGTGTGCTGGCGTTGATCGCGGCCCAACGCAACGCAACCGCCCGCATCGACGGGGTCGAACTCGACACCGCTTCGGCGGAAGAAGCAACGGAGAACGTCCGGACAAGTCCTTGGGCCGATCGCATCCGGATCCACAACATGGACGTCCGCAGGCTTTCCGCCAGCGACCGTTACGACCTCATCATCAGCAATCCTCCGTTCTATGCAGGCGAGGAGGCTTCACCCGATGCGCGCAAGAGGGTGGCCAAGCACAGTGGCGAACTGACCTTCGGGGAATTGCTTGGCGCCGCGGACAAGCTGCTGAATGACGATGGCCGCATCAGCGTTGTTCTTCCCTTGAACAGGGAGTCGGACTTTCTGAAAGAGGCCGGGCAGCTTGGGTTGGAACCGTCGCGCCGATGCGTGGTACGCTATCTCGAACAGCGCCCCCCCAAGCGCGTGATGCTGCAGCTTCGGCGCGGTGCGCAGATCCTCATCGATGAGGAGATCATCGTTGAGGTGACAGCCGGCGACTTTGCATTGGAGTACCGGGCTCTGCTCAGTGATCTCTTATTGCAGTTCTGAGCGGAAGCTTCATTGTATCTCCGTTTCCGAGAAGACGATCCCCAGCTGTTCGAGTTCATCCAGCACGGGATCGTAGATCTCCGGGGCCAGCGGCATCAGCACACCCCGCCGGCTGATCTTCCCGTTCAGCACCAGTTTGGCGGCGATGGCCACGGGCAAGCCAACGGTTTTCGCCATGGCGGTGTATGTCTCGTCCTGTCCGATCACCACCAACGACGCATGAAGTTCATGCTTCGCGCCGGTCTTGGCGAACCTGAACCGATGCCACATCACCACCATGTCCTTGTCGGCGGGGCCGAGTTCCCATTTCTGTTCCAACAGGTGTTGCAGCGCGGCCGCAGGGGAAACGTTGGCAATGCCCATCGGCGCGTCGCTGAACAGTCCGAGCCGATCGAGTTTGGCCATCACATCGCCGTTTGCATCAAGCTTCAGGTAGTCGACCAATGTCTCGCGCACGCCCTTCTTCGACGCTGGCAGGAAAGCGCGCATGTAGTCGCTCCATGTGGCTGTTGATCCGAGTTCCAGTTTGTATCCGTCCTCGGTGCAGCCCAGTTGCACGAAGACATCCCATGCAGCACAATAGCCTTGTTTCCGCAGGGTGCCGCGCATCAAGGTCGGGATGCCATCCAGACCGTAGTGGCTCCGGTATTTGAGCGAATCGCGATTGGCGTATCCATCGAAACTTCCGTAGCCAGCAACGTCGATGCGCATGGTGCGCTTGAACAATTGGTGGTAGGGGATGTAGCGGTCCACACCGTCTTCGATGTACTTGGCCGCGCCGCCTTGACCGGCGAGGATCACGTTGCGCGGATTCCAACTGAATTTGTAGCCCCACGGATTGTCGTCGCTTTCCGGCGCCACCAAGCCACCACAGTAACTCTCGAACGCCGTGACCTGTCCACCTTCGCGCTTGATCCGGTCGATGATGCGCATAGCGCTCATGTGATCGATGCCCGGGTCGAGGCCGAGCTCGTTGAGCAGCACCAAGCCTGCGGCTTTCGCTTCCGCGTCCAGCGGCCACATGGCATCGGGCACATAGCTCGGTGTCAGCACGTGTTTCTTCAAGCGGATGCAGTCCTTCACCACGTCCATATGCATGAAGGCCGGCAGCATGCTGATCACCAGGTCATGCTTGCCGATCTCGTTCGCTCTCACTGTTGCATCCGTGGCATCCAATGGGACCGATGATGCCGCTTCACCCGAACCCGTGATCAATGCTGCGGCGTGCGTTCCCTCGCGATCAGCCACCGTCACCTTCCATTCCTGTGAAGCAGCGTGCTTGATGAGGTATTGGATAAGCGACGATGCGGAGCGGCCTGCACCGAGTATGAGGATGGAACGCATGGACGGCTATGGGATGAGCGCGCAAAGATGCCGATGTCAGGCAACAGCGGACCGCGGGATCGCTCAGTTGCTGCATTGCTATGTTGCTATTGTGCTCCACCGCTTCACTGCATCTCCTTTCTTAGTGCACATGGAGAGGAAGGTGTGGCTTCTCGTCGTGGTGGCATCGCTGGGCTACTTCGTGGACATCTACGACCTGGTGCTTTTCAATGTGGTGAAGAAAGAAAGCCTTGAAGCGATCGGCCTTTCCGGTGCTGCACTGCTCGACTACGACACGTTCCTTTTCAATTGCCAGATGGGTGGCATGTTGTTGGGCGGGCTGCTGTGGGGCATTCTCGGCGACAAGCGTGGGCGTGTGCAGGTGCTGTTCGGTTCCATCCTGCTCTATTCGCTCTCGAACGTGGCCAACGCGTTCGTTGTGGATACGTCCTGGTACTCGGTGTGCCGCATTTTTGCCGGTATCGGATTGGCCGGTGAACTCGGTGCGGGGATCACGTTGGTGGTGGAAAGCATGCCCAGGACCAAACGTGGTTGGGGTACCATGATCATCGTGACATTCGGTGCGTTAGGAGCGGTTGTGGCCAGCGTGGTAGGTGGTAAGGGTGCAGCGATCGCCGATGGCTTGGGCCTGGATCTCATGGGCTGGCAGATGGCCTATATCGTTGGCGGAGCCTTGGGCTTGGTGCTGCTGGTGCTTCGGGCCGGGGCGTTCGAGAGCGGCATGTTCAAGCATGCCTTGGCGCGCACCGATGTCGTTAAGGGCAACTTCTTCGCTTTGTTCCGCAGCCGGGCCAGTACATTGAAATACGTGGCATCGATCGCGATCGGATTGCCGGTGTGGTTCGTGATCGGCGTGCTGATCAACAAGAGCAATCTGCTCGCACCCGCCCTCGGTGTGCAGGGCGAGGTGAAGGTGGGGGAGAGCGTCATGTGGAGCTACATCGGGTTGAGCATCGGTGATCTGCTCAGTGGAGTGCTCAGCCAGTTGCTGCGCAGCCGCAAAAGAGTGATCCTGCTCTATCTGGTATTGCTGTCCGTTACAGTGGTCGCGTTCCTGTTCAGTCGCGATATGACTCTGCCATGGTTCTACATCATGTGCTTGCTTCTGGGCACCACCACCGGCTTTTGGGCACTGTTCGTCACCGTAGCATCCGAGCAGTTCGGCACGAACCTCCGAAGTACCGTCACCAATACGGCGCCCAACTTCGTTCGAGGGGCGGTCATCCCGATCACATTGTCTTTCATGGCATTGCGCGGAACGATCGGTGATGTGCCTGCTGCGTTGATCGTCGGCGCGGTCTGCATCGCCCTTTCCCTATGGGCCACGCTGCACGTGGAAGAGACCTTCCACAAGGACTTGGACCACGTGGAGCCGCATTGATGCTGCCCACCGCTGGGCGTGGAAAGTCAGCCCATGGCACAGCCCTTGCCTTTCGGGTGCGAGCCTACTTTCGCCACCCTCAAAGCATCCCATGAAACGTCTGTCCTCGATCGCCGCGACCATGGCCATCCCTGCTTTCGGCCTTTTCGCGCAGACCAGTGACCTGGTCTTCTTCGCCGACGATGGCGCGGAGTTCACCTTGATCATCGATGGCGACCGCAAGAACGCGGAACCGGCCAGCCGGGTGGTGGCCACGGGCATCCGAACGGAATCGCCCGTTGTCGTGATCAGCTTCGAGGACGGCAACATCCCCGAACTGCGCAAGCCCGGATACTTCCCGCTTGGCAAGGAGTACACCATCATGATCACCACCAACAAGAAGGGCCAGAAAGTGCTGCGCCCCACCGGTGAAGCCGCGTTGGGCAGCGCAACGAAGACCGTACCCTCGAAGCTCAAGCCTACCGAGTTCGTGGATGACAGCGCCAAACCGGCCCCGACTTCCACCACCACCATGAGCAACGTTCAAACCACGCGGACAACAACGGAAGGCTCCGGCGAGAACGTCAATTTGAACGTCGGGATCGATGTGAACGGAACCGGGGTGGACATGAACGTGAACGTGACCGAGGGAACGCGGACCAATTCGGCCACGACAACCTCGAACACCGTCAACAGCACGGCAGTGCAGGAGCCACGCCCGGCGAAGCCCGCCACCGCTGTTCCTGCTGCCGAACCGGTGTACAGTATGCCGGGCTATACCGGTGCAGTAGGCTGCCCTTGGCCGATCAACGACAGCGAATTCGGCAGCATGAAGGGCTCCATCGAGAGCAAGACCTTCGAAGAAAGCAAGATGACCTTGGCCAAGCAGGTCGTCAAGGACCGTTGCTTGAAGGTGAGCCAGGTGAAAGGCATCATGGGCCTGTTCACCTTCGAGGACAGCAAGCTGGACTTCGCCAAGTACGCGTACGATCACACGTACGACATCGGCAACTACTACCAGGTGAACGACCTGTTCACGTTCGAAGCGAGCATCGACGAGTTGAACCAGTACCTGGAGAGCAAGTAAGCGCGATCCATACGCCCCACCATGCGCTCCATTGCCAACATCCTTTCCGCGGCGGCCTGCAGCACCCTGCTACTGGTTGCCTGCAATGGTTCCAAAGGCCTGGCCAAGAAAGCCGCGCAACTGGAAGCCGGAGGCATGTACGCGGAAGCTGCCGACATGTACCTGCAATCGGTGCAGCGCAGCGGCAAGAACGTCGAAGCCAAGATCGGCCTGAAGAAGAACGGACAGCAATTGTTGAACGACAAGCTGAGCACGTTCTGGACGGCGTTCAACATGGGCGACCAGAAGGCCGAAGCAGTGAATGCCTACCTCTCGGCGAAGAGTTATGCCGACCAAGTGGGCCGCCTTGGTGTGCAATTGGAGATCCCCGAGAACTACAAGACAGACTTCACGAAAGTGAAAAGCGAGTACGTGCTCGAACTTTATGAGAAGGGGCAGGCGTTGATGGACAAGCAGGACTACCCCAACGCAGAGAAGATCTTCGCACGCATCGGCGAGTTGGAACCCGGCTACAAGGACAGTGGCAGTTTGCAAGCTGTCGCCTACTTGGAACCGCTGTACCGCAGCGGTAAGGAAGCGCTGGCCGCCGCCCAATACCGCAAAGCATATGAGGACTTCGGGAAGGTGACAGCGAAGGATGCTGCCTACAAGGATGCCGCCGCGCTCCGCAAGGAAGCTGTGGAGAAAGGCCGGTACTCGATCGCCGTGCTCCCTTTCACCGGCAATGCGAAGCAGAAGCCGATCAACGACAAGCTGCTGGCTTATGCGACCACCGCCCTCACGGAAGTCAACGACCCCTTCCTGAAAGTGGTGGACCGCGAGAACCTGCAACGGATACTCGACGAACAGCGCCTGGGCTTGAGCGGTGTGGTGGATGAACAGACCGCGGTGAACGTGGGCAACCTCATTGGTGCGAAAGCCGTGCTGATGGGAACGCTCATCGACTACCGCGAGGAAGCCGGCGCATTGCGGACCAGCACCAAGAACGCTTTCGAGAGTTACCGCATGCGCCAGTTGAACAAGGAGACGAACACCTACGAGGTGGTGGTGAAGTACCGCCCGGTGAAGTACACCGAGCACCTGCAGGAGAACAAGGTGATCCTATCCTTCAGCTACAAGATCGTTTCGCTTGAAACGGGCGAAGTGCTTTTCAGCAAGGTGGTCGACGCGAACAAGGATGACCACATGTACTACGCAGACTACGATGGTGACAAGACGACTTTGATGCCTGCGGGCCAGAACGGCGCTGTGGACCCGAACGATGCCGCTCGCCGCAACCTTCAGCAGTTGCTGGCCGCGCCGCGCGAGATCAAGCCGGTTGCCGCTTTGGGCAGCGACGCATTGCGCGAAGGCGCCACCAACATGGCCGCGACCATCCAGGCCCAGGTGGCCAGCATCCAGCCGTGATCCGCAGCAAGCACATAACATGGGCGGTGCTCCTGTCCGTCGTTGCGCTGCCCGGTTGCAAGAACCGGCAGACCACCGGTACGACTGAAACCCCTGTTGACCAGATCCCGCGACCCGCATGGGTGCAACAGCGTCCGATCGGGAGCTTCGATTACATCGGTATCGGAACAGCCAGCAAGAGCCGGCCCGATTGGCAGGAAGCGGCCAAGAAGAACGCCCTGAACGATCTGGCCAGCGAGATCAGCGTGAACATCGAAGGGAACTCCTTGTTGTACACGTTGGACCGCAAGACCTCCTTCGACGAGACATACACAAGCACGATACAGGCCACAACACGCGAACAGTTGGAAGGGTTTGAACAGGTGGAGACCTGGGAGAACGCCACCGAATTCTGGACCTACTACCGCTTGGACAAGTCGAAGCATGCGGCGATCAAGGCGGAGAAGAAACGCCAGGCGCTTGCACAGGCTTCGGACTTCCATGCACGTTCTCGCGCCTGTCGCTCAGCAGGCGATCTCAAGAGCGCGTTCGACCTCGACCTGCGCGCGTTGCTGGCCATGCGCGAGTACTGGGGCGAAAGCGATATGGTGGAGGTGGAGGGGAAGTCCGTGCCGTTGGCCAACACCATTTTCGGCGACCTGCAACAGCTGACCAGCAACGTTCGCTTCCAGATCCTGCCAGAGCGCTGTGAACTCACTTTCGACAAGGAGTTCCGACGTGAATTGCTGATCAGCGCCGCCTTGGTGCGGGATGCCGCCAGCACCGAACTGGTGCAATTGCCGGTGAGCATCGAGTATCCGGGATCCAGCGGTAAGGTGACCGAAACGAAAAACACCGACTCCGAAGGCCGCCTGCAGACCACCGTTCAACGCGTGCAATCGGACGCTGCTTCGCCCGAGCTTCTGGTGAAGTTGGACATGGACGCATTGGTGAGCAAGGATCTCGACCAAGCCTTCGTTCGCCCCCTGCTGGCCAGCCTTACGGTGCCGGAGAAACGCGCTGTCATCGAAGTGCACATGCCGCGCGTGCACATGCAGGCCAGCGAGAAGAACTTCAACACCGCCATCACCGATGGCGGTTCGGCGCTTGTTCTGAAGGAAGAGCTGACCAAACGTGGCTTCCGGTTCGTGGACAAGGAGAGCGAATGCGACATGGTGCTTCAATTGAACGGGAACACTCGCGAAGGCGGGATCGCGAGCGGGTTCCACACCGCGTATCTCGATCTGTCCGTAGCCTTCCGCGAGCGCCGTAGTGGCGATGTGGTTTACGAAGGCGGCAAGCAGAGCATCAAAGGCGTGCAGCTCGACTATCCACGTGCCGGCATGGACGCTTACAAGAAGGCCGCGCAGGACCTGCGCAAGGAGATCATACCCGCCCTGCTCGATGCACTGCTCTAGACAAGCAAGCCCTTCACAGACTTTGGCACACCTTTGGAAAGCCCAACACCGACGAAACACACAAACGTCCCATTCATGAGAACTCCCTCCACCTTCCGCACCGTTTCGGTACTCTTCTCGGCCCTGCTGCTGTCCGGCGCGATCACCTCTTGCAAGAGCAAGAAGAAAGCCGCCGAAGCCGAAACGAAGAATCCCCCGAGCGGTGAAACCGAGGTGAAAGTGATGTGCAGTGGACCGGATTACTTCACCAACAAGGAGTTCTTCCGCGCCAATGCGGTTGGTGAGAGCATGGACCAGATGACGTCCAAGAGCAAGGCGATCACAGCAGCCAAGGGCCAGCTCGCCAGCGATATCAACAGCAACATCAAGCGGGTGATCGACCAGTACGTGAACAGCCGCGAGCTGAACAACCGTGAGGAAGTGGCCGAGCGCTTCGAGGGCCTCACCCGCGAAGTGGTGGACCAGAAGTTGAGCGGCGTGCGCACTATCTGCGAGAAGCAGGTGACGGTGAACGCCAACGGCAACTTCAAGACCTACATCGCCATCGAGTTGAGCGCCCAGGAACTGCTGGCCGCATACAACGAACGCCTCAGCAACGAAGAGCGCCTGCGCGTCGACTACGACTACGAGCGTTTCAAGGAGACCTTCGATAAAGAGATGG
>JBATMK010000236.1:0-7089 GCA_049289815.1 Flavobacteriales bacterium | reverse complement strand
GTATTGGGTTACGGACTGGTCGGCGGCCGGTTCCACGGTTTCCCGTCGCGCTCCGTACCGCGGGCATCGATGTCGCGCTGGTACATCCAGTGGTTCTTGTCCCACACATAAGCGTCGTAGCTCATATCCGGACCGTAGAACGGCCATTGCCCTTCCAGGTCCTGGCGTGAAGACGACAAGTGATCGCATACGATCCGCGCGTTGGCGCCATCCCACTTCAAGCTCATGCTCGCCTGGAAGTTGAAACCGAAGATCAGCCGCGATCTCCGGATCCGCGCGGGTTTTCCCTTCGCGTCGAGCGCATCGAACACCTCGGCACCGAACCGTGGCGCGCTACCCTTGAACGATATCACTTCAACCACCTTCCGCGTTTCCACCTTGCTGTATCCCTTCCATCCTAACAGCGTGTACAGCGTTTTGCCACCCTTCTTCACCGGGACCACCGCGTAATACAACGCACCATACCAATGATCGGCATCGAACTCGCCCCGCTCGGGAACACCAAGCGTAGCTGTGCGATCGTGGAGTTCGATCAGAACGTTCTTCTTCTTGTCATGGACCAGGAGCAGTCCCTCGTATCCGTGTGAGCCATCCTCCATCGGGATGTTCCAAGTGAACAGGCGGAACTTCCCGTCGGGCGCATCCACCCTGCTCAAGGGCACTTTGGAAAAGTCGCGGGAGAAGGCATCGTCCGAGCTGAGTGCGACGTGAAGATCCTTCTTCAGATCATGGCTGACAAGGATCCTCAATGAGTCCGTTGTGGCCGCAGCCAAGCGGCGCATGTGGTCAGCCAGCAAGGAGTCGGGAACGCTGGGTACCTGTGCCGAGACCACACTGGACACCAAACATGCTGTCAGGAACGATCGCGCTCTCACACGAGCCCGAACGCACGCACCTGCGGTGATAGTGCCCATCGGATCAGGTGTCGATGTAACAAGTCCACAACCTTGTCATGTCAGGCAACGTCGGGAAATGGGTCCATCCCCCTACAGGTGCATGAACTCCTTCTTCGCCATCAGCTGTTCCTTGGTCTCACGATGGTCGGGATCGTCCACACAGCAATCGACCGGGCACACGGCCGCGCATTGGGGCTCATCATGGAACCCGGTGCACTCGGTGCATTTGTCCGGTACGATATAGTAGACGTCCATCGCCACCGGGTTCTGCGCCGTACCGGCTTCGTAACTGTTGCCCATCGGGGTGGTCAGCGGCCCCTTCAGGCTTGTGCCATCGCTCATGCGCCACTCGGCACCCCCTTCATAGATCGCATTGTTGGGGCATTCGGGTTCGCATGCACCGCAGTTGATGCACTCCTCGGTGATCGTGATCGCCATTGCAGCCGGTCTATTTTCGCGCCCCGTCCGAAAAAGTCCTGACCAAGGCGGGCCAAATATACCCGTGACCCTTCTACCCTTAGAGCAACGCGTTGGGGCATTCGTGCAACTGGGCAAGGTCTTCGGTGATCTTGGCCGATCCGCACAGTGGCCGGGCTTTTCCTCCGGCCTCAGCGAAGTTGAGTACCAATGCTTCGAGGGCGCCATCCAGCAAGCCGGGCTTGTGAACGGCTGGTTCACGGCGGAGAACGTGCGCCATATGCTCAGGGCCTTGTCCGGCATGCTCGAAGAAAGCGCCTTGCGCGAATGGCTGGGCAAGTACGGTGGATCAAAGACGACGCGTTCCGTTGGCGTGATCATGGCCGGCAACGTTCCAATGGTCGGGTTCCATGACATGCTGTGCGTGGTGTTGAGCGGGCACCGTGCGAGGATCAAACCGAGCAGCCAGGATAATGTGCTGATCCCTGCGGTGGCGGAACTGCTGGAACGTTTCGCTCCAGGCTTGAAGGAACAAGTGGTGATCGAAGAGGGGAAATTGGGGACGGTGGACGCCATCATCGCTACGGGCAGTAACAACACCGCGCGCTATTTCCAGCACTACTTCGGGCACTTACCGCGGTTGGTGCGCAAAGGCCGGGTCAGCGTTGCAGTGCTCGATGGCTCCGAAAGCGATACCGGATTGGCGGCGCTGGGCGAGGACGTGTTCCGCTATTTCGGGCTCGGCTGCCGCAACGTGAACAAACTCTACATACCCCGCAACTTCGACCTCGACCGCTTCTTCAGGGCCATCTACCCATGGAAGGAAGTAGTGAACCACAACAAATACGGGAACAACTACGACTACAACAAAGCTATCTGGCTGTTGGAGCGCGTACCCATGCTCGACAACGGCTTCATCCTGTTGCGCGAGGCCGAAGCACTTGCAAGCCCGGTGGCGTCGTTGCACTACGAGCGTTACGATGACCCCGCAACGATGTTGACCGGTCTTCTGGCCGGACAGGACAGGATCCAATGCATCGTGGGTCACGGGCATGTCCCGTTCGGCGGATCACAACACCCCCGGTTGGACGACTACGCCGATGGGGTGGATACGATGGCCTTCCTGGCTGATGTGTGAGGCGGTGATGCACACTGGATCGTGCATTACCTCTTTGCTCCCGTTCATCTCCTTCCCTCAATTACACCGCGCTTTGCAGGGTGGAAGCCCTTGAAGCCATCGACCTGTTCCGCGCGCACTTGAAGCTGGAGCGCAGCATGAGCGACCGTACAGTGGAAGCGTATGTGCGTGATCTCGGCAAACTGTTGGTCTTCTGCGATCTGCATTCACCATCGCTCGAGGTGCAGCAGCTCGAACTGGGAGACATACAAGCCTTCATCACGCATGTTGCGAAGCAGGGGTTGGGCGCTCGCAGCCAGGCGCGTTTGTTGAGCGCCGTTCGGAGCTTCTACAAGTGCCTGCGCATCGAACGGATCATCAAGGACGACCCAACTGAACTGGTCGAAATGCCACGCATCGGTAGCAAGCTGCCGGTGTTCCTCAGCGTGCAGGAGATCGATGCCATGGTGCATGCCATCGACATGAGCCGGCCCCTGGCCCACCGCGATCGCGCCATGCTCGAAACGCTCTATGGCTGCGGACTGCGCGTAAGTGAGCTCTGCACCTTACGCATCAGCCGGTTGAATTTCAGCGAAGGGTTCGTGCGCGTGATCGGCAAGGGCGACAAGGAGCGCCTGGTGCCGATCAGCCCCGAAGCCATCAACCAGATCACCCGCTACCGCATGGACGAACGCGTGCACCTTCCCGTGGTCGCCGATGCCGAGGATACCCTGTTCCTGAACGCCCGTGGTGGCGGGCTATCGCGCGTATCGGTCTTCAATCTCGTGAAGCGTCTTGCCGTGAAGGCCGGCGTGCGGAAGAAGATCAGTCCGCATACGTTCCGGCATTCGTTCGCCACGCATTTGGTTGAAGGCGGTGCCGATCTGCGCGCCGTGCAGGAAATGCTGGGCCACGCCAGCATCACCACCACCGAGATCTATACGCACCTGGACCGCGACTATCTCCGCAGCAACATCATGCAGTTCCACCCGCGGGCGAAGTAGGCTCGCGCAGTCCAGGTAGTCCTTCTTCATGCCTCGTGCCTTCTTTTCATAGGCACCACGCTATCGTCCTCGATGTCGGTCGGAACTGCCGCGGCTTGTGCCATACCACCCTTCGTCACACCGTTCGCTGCAAATAGCGACCGTTCCCTGACAAACGCGCCGTTGGTCACGCCGCGTACAACCCATGAGGTACCGTCGGTGTCACCAGGCCGGACCAAAACCCACGGCCATGAAAAGATCACTCCTCTCCACTGCATGGGTGTTCACCGCTGTCGGCCTCAAGGCACAGTG
The DNA here is from genome assembly GCA_049289815.1 of Flavobacteriales bacterium. GTDB lineage: Bacteria > Bacteroidota > Bacteroidia > Flavobacteriales_F > PHOS-HE28 > PHOS-HE28. The sequence continues at coordinate 3,364 of JBATMK010000236.1, read as the reverse complement.
GTGCATTCCCACAACGGCTCTGCCGTATAACGCCAACATGCCGGGTATCACGCGTGTGATGTGCAACACGATCGATCGCACCAGTACCGATATCGAGAACTTCCCCAATAACAGTTACGTGAACACGGGTTTGACCACCGTGCTGGAAAAGGGCGGGACGTATCCAGTGACGATCGGTTTCACGATCGACAATACGATCAGCCCGCACATGAACCTGCGGATATGGGTCGACCTGAACCACGATGGACAGCTCGACGATGTTGGAGAGACCCTGCTCTCAGTGGATCATCTTGGCGGCCCTGTATACACCGGGCAGATCACCGTTCCCACCGGCAGCATGACGGGTACGACCCGTATGCGGGTAACTGCCAAGATGTGCAGCCATGGTGGGCACATACTGCCCACGCCCTGCGATCTTCCCGCTGATCCGTTCATGTACCACGGTGAACTCGAGGACTATACAGTGGACATCATCGATGCGGTCGGGGTACAGGAAGTGGAACCGGTGACCGGCCTGCAAGCCATGGGCTCAGTAGATGCCACGACCATCCATTTCGGCCTGATGCAACCTGGCGATGTGCAGTTGGTGATCCTCGACGCAACGGGTCGTGTTGTCCTGGAGAACGGTCCGGTGCGGCTGTCACAGGGCGAACATGACATGCAGCTCCCGGCCATTCCTGTCCAAGGCATCTACATGGCAAGGTTGGAGGTGAACGGGAGGGCATTTGCCACTCGCTTCTTCCGCTGAGCCGGTCCACAGAACAACAGGAAAGCCCGACCGATCATACGGCCGGGCTTTCCTGCAGCCTTGAGCCCCCTCAGGGTTTCTCGGCAAGTTCTTCGCGACGCGCTTGGTATTCCAACATCAGGCTTCCCCACTTGGGCCCGATGGCCTGCTCGTAGGCCTTGTTCCACACGATGGAGCCGGTGAGCGGTTCGAACTTCGCCAGGCCTAGCGGCATGTCGAAGAAGGTGAGGTCCATGCCCGGTATCCGCTCGACCATTTCGACCTTCACATCCAGTTCGCACACCACACTGGCGCCCTGCCATTCGGGACCGAACGTCAGGATCTGGAAGCACTTCGTGACATGTCCAGGCATGCCAACACGCACGATGTACTGGGCATTGTTGTCCAACTGGAAAATGAACCGGCCACGACCGGTGGTGACCTCCGCATCGACTTTCACGCCGTTCTTGTACAGGCGCGCCAAGGCACCATCAACCGGCTCCCCGGTGAGATGGTCGGTGACCATCCCTTCGATCCTCAGGCAACTGGCGTGAGCCGGAGTGGCTGCCAGTAGTGCTCCGAGGATCATGCCGAACGCGGTAAGACGTTGCATGGTCCGGAGATTTTTGGTGGACGGCAAACGTAGGATCGCATGACTGATCGATCAAGAGCATTCAAGCCCTTTCATCGTCTTTCGATCAACAGGTCATTGTGGACAGCGCTCTTCCCGCGCGGGGGCTGCACCGGCGTTCACTCCATGCCCAATCGCAGCTTCAGATGAAGCTCCAGGATGGCGCCCATGTTGTCGCAGGCGGCCATGCGTGGGTGGTTGTGCAGTTCGCTGAGCTCACTTGCCAGCGTGGCCACATGCTCGGGTGTGCTGATGCGGTCCGTGCGCATGACCGTGAAGAGGTCCTCAAGCTGCGCTTGTGAAAGCCGGTAGCGCTTGCGCAACAGTGCGCGTTCCTCGTTGCCGTATTGTGCGGTGCTCTCATTGCCGATGTGCTCCTGTGCGAAACGTACGTACGGAAGGTTCTCCTTGTAGAACTGCGGCAGGTAGATGCGGTGCCTCCCCTCGTAGCACTGCTGATCGAAATCGATGCTCCGCAAGCGGTACTGCACCTGGTCGAAATCCTGGATCACGTCCACCACGAAGTTGTAGGCCCGCATATCGCCGAGCAGCCGCGCGAAACAGCGTTCGTTGAACTTCACGAACTCCTTGCTTAACCGCACCGCATTGATATTCCCTCCGTAGTGCGACGGGTCTTTGATGAAGTCGTCGCCCGGCACGCCGATGATGTGCTCCTCCACCAACGTGCTGCCGTCCACCATGTAGTTGATGCTGTTGGGGCTGAGCAAATGCTCGAGCTCCAATCCATAAACCCGGCTCGCATCGGCCTTCTTGATGTAGTAATAGTCGTGATTGTCGTTGATCTGGTTGAGGATCTTGATCCGGAACGGCTGACTGTTGCCATACGCACAGAAATCGATGCTGGCCACGCGCAAATGGTCAACGTGCCGCCCATCGGCCACGAGCATCTGGTACAGTTGCACCAAGCGCTGGTGAAGATCCTCCATCTCTGAGGGCTTCAGGAGCACCGTTGCCCACAACGTCTCCCGTCCCTGTGCATCGTGATGGGCCAGCGATCCCTCGTGGCGCAGGAGATCCGCGTACACCACCGGAAGTTTGTCGGAGCGATCGATCGCCTTGAGGTACCCGGACAGGCGATCGCTGATCGCGTAGATCGGTTTGCGCAGCCCGATGGTGTTCAGCTCCATACGCGCCAAAGATGATGTTGATCAATGGTCATTGCGGGGCGGTGGCCCTCAACCAGGCATGCCCTTCAGCTTTGATGAAGGGCGGACCGCCTCAGCGCAGCACAACCACTTTGGTCCCGGCCAGGTAAAGGCCGTTCGCTGCTGCCCGACCTGTGGCCTTGCCCAAGGCATCATAGGCAACCGTGGAACCGGTCTCCCGCTGAAGCGTGGAGAGTTCATCAATGCCTGTTGCCGAGTATGGGCTGGCCACCACACGCATGTCATCGAGCATCCAAGCGCCCGTGCCGCCATCATAGGCTTGGAGCAGGATCTGGAAGAAGCCGTAGATCATGCCATCGGCGGCCAGCACCGGCCCAAGTCCCGTAACAATGGTCTCAGAGTAGGATCCCGGCACGGATACATCGCTCACTACCGTGGCAGGCATCGTTGTGTTCGCACCGTAGCGCACCGATAGACGCTGCGGACCATCCGCCTCGGAAGCATGACGTATGATGATGCTGTCCACGGTCACGGGCGAGAACGCGAAGCCCGTTATGATCACATAATGCCCGGGGTCGGCAGCGATCGGCCAGCCATAGGTCCATACTGCATTGTCGCCAATGGCGATGGGGTGAGGACAGGCATCGATACCGTACCACACGGCAGCGGTACCTGTGAAGGTCGCGCCCTCGGCTTCGGGGGCAAGGCAGGCCGAGCAACCGCTATCGCAGTTGAGCATTGTGCTGCACGGCTGGCTCAACCAATCGTACTCCAACGACTGGGCCGACGTGGCGGAAGCTGCGATCAGCGCAGCAGCAATGAGGATCTGCTTCATAGTGGTAGCCTGAACGGCGGCCTTTGAACGTGGAGAACGCAGAA
>JBATMK010000235.1:0-1724 GCA_049289815.1 Flavobacteriales bacterium | reverse complement strand
TTACCTGCGCGCAGGAACATCCGCTGGCGTTCACACCAGCACCCGAGGCCGTGCCGGGGCAGGTATCGCTGGCATCGCAAACGCCATCAAGGTCCGCATCCTGGAAGGTGTGAGTGACCACGCCGTTGCTGCAAGCATCCAGCGTGCAAGGATCGCTATCGGGGATGGTCTGCTGAGCGCACGAGCAACCGCTGGTGTTCACAGGATCGCCCGAAGCCGTGCCGGGGCAGGTGTCGCTGGCATCGCATACGCCATCGAGATCCGCATCCTGGAAGGTGTGTGTGACCACACCGTTGCTGCACGCATCGAGAGTGCAGGGATCGCTATCAGGGATGGTCTGCTGAGCGCAGGAGCAACCGCTGGTGTTCACAGGATCGCCCGAGGCCGTAGCGGGGCAGGTGTCGAGGCAATCGGGTACGCCATCAGCATCGGAGTCGGCGCCGTTGTTGTTCGCACCGGGCGTGGCGCACCACACTTTCCAATCGGCGTTGTTGTCGTTCGAGTCCGTCCCGTTCGGAACGCGAGCGATCACTTTGGCCGCAGTGGTGTTGTCGTCGGCTGAGGCAAGGGCCAGACCAGTTCCTTCAACGTACGGTGCTATGACCGAGCCTTCGTAGCTGATGGCATCCACCATGATGTTGGCAGGCGTGCGCAGACCCATCGCATCCGGTGATCCGTTCTCGATGAGGTTCGAGGTTGGTGTAACGACGAGGTTGATGTTCGGTGTGGTGGCATTGTTACCGATCACGAAATAGCCTCCAGCGGCAACGGTGCCGGAAGCAAGCGTGATGGTCTTGTAAACGCTACTGTTCTGACCGTTGAAGAACTCCACTTTGAAACCCGTAAGGTCGAGGGTCGATGCGCCGTAGTTGTACAGCTCCAACCACTCAGCGTCGTCCGTGCCCACGTTGTCATAATCGATCTCGTTGATCACGAGCGTGGCCACTTCATTGTCGTTGATGGTGAGGGTATGGCTGGTGGTACCGGTGCCCGAGGACCCGGCGGTAACGCTCAGTCCAAGGATCACGGTCTCAGCCGCTTCGAACGAGGCATCATCGGTGGTGGTCACCGATACGTTCTGTGTTTGCGGATAGCTACCCGCAGCCAGGAAGGTGAGGTTGGTGGCAGGGAAGGTGGTGAAGTCCGTTCCGCTGGTAGCAGTGCCGGCGGTGCGCGTCACCTGCACCGTGACATCCGCAGCCGGTGCAATGTTCATGGATACACCGATCGAGGCAACGCCTCCTTCGGTAACAGAACTGGTGGCAGCCACGAAACCAACCACGGGTTGGTCGTTGTCGGTAATGGTGAGGGCGTGCGCGAGTGTACCATTAGCCGCGGTGCCGGAAGTCACGGCCAGGCTCAGGTTCACCGTCTCGCTCACTTCCGATGTTGGGTCATCGGTGGTGATCACCGATACGTTCTGCGTTTGTGGGTAAGTACCCGGGTTGAAGGTGAGCTGGGTTGATGGGAAAGCCGTGTAGTCCGAACCGCTCGTAGCGGTGCCATTGCCCGCGTCCGTGATCGTCACAACTACAGCACTGGAGGGTCCAGGAGCTGTCATGGTTACACCGATGCTCGCTGTGCCGCCTTCGGTAACACTGCTTGTTGCTGCAGTGAAGCCGACGGTGGGGGTGGCGCCTGCACCGACCGCAGCAATGCTGATATCGTCAACGCCAAGTGCCTGTGCATTGGATGTGGTCGACCCGGTTGTACATGTGTACAAC
>JBATMK010000234.1:0-2318 GCA_049289815.1 Flavobacteriales bacterium | reverse complement strand
TCAAGGATCTGCTTACCGTCCGCCAGGGGTGGACAGTTTCATCATTGACATGACCTGTTCGTCGATCCGGTGGGGGTGGCTTAAACCCTGATGTTAAATCGCCGTCCTTCGCGCGTTAAGCCAACCTTAATGAGACACTTCCCGACCAAACCTGCCCTGTTCCTTGTTGCCTCGCTGTGCTGCATCAGCACATCTGCCCAGAACCTGCCGCAGATGATCAACATCAGCCCGGACGGGCGCATGCTCACCACCGGCGACCAAGCCAGTTCAGGGTTCTATGCCGAGGACACGGTGAAGGCGGTGCAGCTCACCTTCCTGCAGAGCAATTACTGGACGCTCTTGGAGAACAACTACGCCAGTCAGACCCCCATCCCTGCTTTGTTGAGCTACGATGGCCTGAGTTACACGGATGTCGGGGTGCGCTTCAAGGGCGAGACCAGCTACTTCATGCTGCCACCGGGATCGGAGAAGATGAGCTTCGATGTGGATATGAACCAGTACAGCGCACAGGACATCGATGGGTACGAATCGCTGAACTTCAACAACTCGTTCCAGGACAACAGTTTCATGCGGGAGGTGGTTTTCTGCCACCTGATCCGCCGGCATGTGCCCGCGGCCAAGGCCAACTACATCAAGCTGTCGATCAACGGCGAGAACTGGGGCCTCTACCCGAACGTGCAGGGACTCAGCAGTGAGTTCCTGGCCGAGTGGTATTACAGCAACAACGGCGATCGCTGGCGCGCCGCCCGGCCCGATGGACAGGGCATGGGACAATGGGGTGATGGCACAGCGGCGCTCAACTACCTGGGACCTGACACGACCGACTACCAGACCTATTACACGCTGCAGAATTCCCACACGACGAACCCCTGGACCAACCTGGTGAATGCCTGCGATGCGCTGAACAACACCCCATCGGCACAGCTCTATGATTCCCTGAAACAATACATGAACGTGGACCGGGTGCTATGGAATCTTGCGGTGGAAACAGCCTTCAGCGATGATGACAGCTACATCCACAAAGGCAAGAACGATTACAGCCTGTACTTCGAACCGGAGAGCGGCCTGCTCACTACGCACGAGATCGATGGCAACAGCGTGCTCAGCACCAACAACCTCAACTGGAGTGCCTTCTACCACGAAACGGACGCGAACTACCCCTTGATGAACAAGCTGTACGCAGTGCCTCAACTGCGCCAGCGTTACCTCGCCCACTTGCGCACTGTCATCGCGGATTGCATGGATCAAACCACCGTGAGCCAGGTGATCTCCGACTTCCAAACGATGGTGGACACCATTGTCCAGAACGATCCGAAGAAGCTGATGACCTATGCACAGTTCACCGCGGGAACAACCGGCTTGCTCAACAACTTCAACACGCGTCGGAACAACCTGAACAACAACTCCGAGGTAGCCCAGGCCGGTCCCGTCGTCGGCACGGTGGACCATGAGGTCGGTGCCGGTTTGAACACCGACCCGGATGCGAACGAGGCCGTGGATGTACGCGCTACGGTAACGAGCACCAATGGCGTCTACGCCGTTGCACTTTATTGGAGCCCTGCCCTGTATGGCAACTTTCAGAAGGCGACCATGTTCGACGACGGTGCCCACAATGACGGAAGCAGTGGCGACGGTGTGTATGGCGCGCAGATCCCACCTCACTCAGGTGGTGTGTTCGTGCGCTATTACATCGAAGCGGCGGCCAATAACACCGCACATACCGTGAGCTATGCTCCGCCCGGCGCCGAGCACGATGTGTACTTCTACCAGCACCTGTTCCCGCAAGCGGTGCCGACAGGTGTTGTGATCAACGAGGTGATGGCCGACAACGCCATGACGGCCCAGGATGAGAACAGCCAATACGAGGATTGGATCGAACTGCACAACAACACGGGGACGCAGGTGGACATGAGCCTGTGGTTCATCAGCGATTCGCCGTACGAGCCATACAAATGGCGTATGCCGGTGGGCACATCGATCCCGGCGAACGGTTATCTGATCATCTGGGCCGATGAGGACGAGGGGCAGGGCGACCTCCACACCAACTACAAGTTGAGCGACAGCGGCGAGCAGGTGTTGCTCTTCACCGATGATAGCTTGCTGGTGGACCAGACCCAATGGACCGACCTTTCAGAGGACATGGGCTGGGCGCGCATACCGAACGGCACCGGACCTTTCGTGATGCAGGGCCCGACGTTCGCAACGAACAACGAAAGTGTCGGGGTACAAGAGGTGGGGGGCGGCGCGCTGATCGCGCTCTCCCCGAATCCGACCGCTGGTATGTTCACCGTTGTTGCCCTTGGCGGGTCACAGGCGGA
>JBATMK010000233.1:0-15469 GCA_049289815.1 Flavobacteriales bacterium | reverse complement strand
ATCCACCGCTGTGCCATCAACGCGAACGAGATAATAGCGACCGTGCAGCATATTGAACTGAGCGGGCCACCGGTCCCGAGCAACGTGTATGGCGATGGGCATGCGGCCCAACGAATGGTGCGTGCACTGAAGGGCTTCGAGATCCGATCATCGCTCCACGGAACCAGCACGGCATGAACAACCTCGACGCTCAACTGCTCCACGCGGGTGCCACCATCAAGGAGGCGCTGGAGAAATTGAACGCCGCAGGCAAGCACTTGAACGTGTTCGTGGTCGACACCGAAGGACGTTTGCTGGGGAGCATCAGCGATGGCGACATCCGTCGCGGGCTCCTTTCCGGGCACGACCTCGCGGCACCGGTTGCGGCGGTGATGTTCAAGTCGCCCCGGTCGTTGATGGATGGTGCCGAGGGTCTGGATCTCTTGGACCAGCTTCGGGAACGCGGCATCAAACTGCTGCCGATCCTTGATGCGCAAGGGCGTGTACTGCGCATCGCCGATCTGGACCTTGTCAAGAACATCCTGCCCGTGGATGCGTTGGTGATGGCGGGTGGGCGTGGCGAGCGTTTGCGCCCGTTCACCGATGAACTGCCGAAACCGCTGATCCCTGTTGGCCAGAAACCGATCATCGAACACACCTTGGGGCTTCTGGCGCGCTTCGGTGTCCAGCACGTGGCCATATCCGTGAACTATCTCCGCGAGAAGATCATGGATCACTTGGGTGATGGTTCACGGTTCGGCATGCACATAACCTATGTGCATGAAGATGCGCCCTTGGGCACAGCCGGTGCCTTGGCATTGCTTGGTGCAGCACAACATGGAACGTTGCTGATGATGAACAGCGACCTGCTCACCGACGTGGCGCTGGACCGCATGTACAAACGGTTCCTTGAAGCAGATGCCGACCTCGCCGTCGCCACCACCGACCATCATGTGAGCCTTCCGTACGCAGTAATGGAACTTGACGGGGACCGTGTGCGCTCCTTCCGCGAGAAACCTTCGCTCGCTTATCCGTGCAACGCAGGCATCTACATGATGCGGCGGTCCGTTGCCGCTACGGTGCCGAAAGGAAGAGCCTACAATGCCACCGACCTTATCCAGAACTTGTTGGACAACAACAGGAAGCTGATCGCCTTCCCCATCACGGGCTACTGGCTCGACATCGGCCAACACGAAGACCTGCAGCGCGCACGGCGGGACCATTCCGGCCCGAAATGAGCGGGACGCGCATAGGTATGACCGGCCCCGGTGGACCAGCGGTGGGCACCCGCACGCTGCGACTGGCGCGGCTCGATCATGTGCGCGGACTGGCAGCCCTGTGCATCCTTTTCTTCCACCTCACCACATGGATGCTCGGTGAGATGCCCGCTGAGGTACCATTGGAACGTGGAGGCGTCTTCGCGGTATCCGTTTTCTACATGCTCAGCGGGGTTTCCCTCTACCACGCGTATGGACCTTCCTTGGCTGACAAGGGCGGTGCACCAGCCTTCTTTATCCGCCGCGTCTTCCGGATCTTCCCCTTGCTCTGGCTCACCGCTCTGGCCACATACGCCATCTGGCCGGCAGTTCGCGATACCGGAACACTCTTACTCACCATCAGCGGCTTGTTCGGCTTCGTTGCATGGGACCGCTATACCGGTACCGGACTGTGGTCCATTGGGAATGAACTGGTCTTCTATGCGCTCTTTCCGGTCCTGCTGATCCTGCTCCGGCACAAGGTGGGGCGCTGGGTGCTCGTGACCGCCGCAGTTATGTTGCTTGGGTATGCAGCGTCTTTCACGCTCGATGCATCCCTTCCTCTCAGCGACCAGTGGCGCGCCTACGTTGCACCTTGGCACCAGCTGCCGTACTTCCTCGTCGGTCTTTTCCTCGTGAGATGGCAGGGGTCGATCGCGAACCCGCCTCCCTGGCTGGCAAGAGCCGGTATGCTGGTCTGCATCCTGTTCATAGCGCTATGGCCGGTACACGGAGATAAAGTGATGCTTGTGACCGGTGCGGCGCGCTGGCTCTTCACCCTCGCCTGCGCGGGGCTCGTGCTGTTCGCGCTGAAGGACCGCGTGGCATTTCCGCGTCCACTGGAAAGAGCCTTGACCGCTCTCGGCGACGCGAGCTACGCCCTGTACATGTTGCATCCCATCGTGGTCGAATTCACCATGGCCGCCTGCGGGTTCATATCGGTGCGGCTCTTCGTCATCCCCATGGGCCTGCGGATCCTGTTCTGCGCGCTTGCATCCGTTGTTGTTGCGTGGTGCGTACATCATTGGTTCGAACGCTTCTTCATCGCGCTGGGCAAGCGACTTGCGACCCGGGTCGCGGTTCCCGCTGCCGGCTGATCCCGAGCGCCTCATGGCTTTCTTTGCAACATCCATCACCTACCGATCATAACCCCACATGCCTTTCCCGACTGACGAACCCTATTTCATCGGCGAGACCGCCTTCCACCACCAGGGATCGGAAAGCGACCTGCTGGCCATCATCGATGCCATTGCCGAGGCCGGTTGTCATGCTGTGAAATTCCATCTGCTGCTGGACCTGGATGACTACATGATCAAGAGCCATCCGGCGTACGATGCCATACGAGGATGGCTGCACGATGCCGACACGTGGCAACGTGTGATCGACCATGCCGGAAAACGCGGCTTGGAAACGGTGCTGCTGTGCAATGATCCCGCGGCGGTGCACATGGCATTGCAACGGAAATGGCCGGCTCGCGCATTCGAGGTGCACGCAACAGGAGTGAACGATGTGCTGCTGTTGCAGGCGATCGCCAATGTTCCGGGCACGGTCGTGCTGGGCGTGGGCGGATGTACCCTCAACGAGATCCAGTTCGCCTTGGACGCCTTGCGCCAGGCGGGCAAGCGCGATGTACTGCTGATGCATGGTTTCCAGAACTACCCCACTGATCCGCGCACCATCCGGCTGGGCCGCATGCTGCGCTTACAGGAGCTCTTCGATGTGCCGAGCGGCTACGCGGACCACACCGATCCCGGCGATCCCGACCACGCGGTCCTGGCTGCTTGTGCCACCACCATGGGCATTGCCGTGCTGGAGAAACACGTCACGCCTTGGCCGGGGGTCGATCGCATCGACTTCGAAGCGGCCATCAGCGTCGGTACCATGCACCGGATCATCGCACTGGCTCGTATGCTCTGGACCATGCGCGGAACGGATACGCTCGTTTTCTCACCGGAAGAAGAGAAGTACGGCGCGACCGGTCCGATGAAAAAAGCCCTCGTGGCGCGCAGGCCGATCGCTGCAGGTACCATCCTTTCAGCCAGCGATATCGCTTTCAAGCGCACCGGCAAACACGAACTCATGCGCCAACGTGAATTCACTTCCTTGATGGGGGCGAAAACCTTGCGCGCATACGCGGTGGATGAGCCTATAGCCCCGGAAGGAGTGGAAGTGAACCCTGAACCCGTATCGCTCGGCCAATTCTTCAGCGACAAAAAATGAAGACCGGCTTCCTGATTACCGCACGCCTGCGCAGTACCCGCCTCCCGCGCAAACTGTTGCTTCCGCTGGACAACAGCAACGTGATCGGCAAGGTCATCGAGCGCGCAAAGCAGGTGGAAGGAATGGAGCAGGTGGTGCTCTGTACCAGTACGCTGCCCGGCGATGATGAACTCGTTGACATTGCAGCGCGGGAGGGCATAGCAAGCTTCCGTGGCGACCCGGAGGATGTGATGGTGCGCTTGCGCGATGCGTGCCGTTCGTATGGCTACGGCGCTTTCGTGGGCATCACCGGCGAGGATCCCATTTTCGACGCGGGTCACTGTCGGCAGGCGCGCGAGGAACTGGAACGCGGGGCCGATCTGGTCTCCTTCAGTAAACTGCCCATCGGGTGTTCGGCCTATGGTGTCGGTCTGGCCGCGTTGGAAACAGTGTGTGCGTTCAAGCAGGAGGTGGATACGGAGATCTGGGGATACCTTATCAATCGGCCAGAGGTGTTCAATGTGCGCAGCATCGATCCCGGGGCGGATTACGCCATGCCCGACGTGAGGCTCACGATCGACTACCCCGAGGACTACGAACTCATGAAAGCGATATATGCTGTGATGCCCGGGATGCCCGATGTGGCAGCCGTGATCGCCCTACTGCGCCAACGCCCCGATCTGCTGGCGATCAATGCCATGCGCAAGCAGGCCGATCTGGATGCTGGTATGAAACAGCGCATCAACGATTGGTTCCTGGCCAACAAGGAGCGTATCACTGCGCACCGTAAGGCACAGGCGTCAGCGATCAGCGAATGACCCGCACCGAATGTGTTGCGTTCCTGCAGGATCTCGAACAGCGCTTCGATACCGGTAGCCTGCGTTTCCAAGGCATCCGTATCTGGCCCTTGATCCGGGTGAAGATCGGCGAGTGGATCGTGAAGGATGAAGTAAGGCCGGGGGCGGCCAGGGGTTACACGCCGCGCCCGATCATGGGGCAATTGCGTACGCTGCTCAGCGGCTACTATGATTATTCTTCATGGCGATGGCGCTTGCCACAAGCCGATGTGTTGCTGCATTCCAGCAACCGTCTGCGCATCGAATTGAACAACGTCCTCCACGACCGCTTCACGGATCCACTGGTCGACGCCGCTTCAACTCTTCACCTCACGAGTTTGGTCATCGATCGCGACCAGTCCGTTGGGCCGACTTCCCCCATGGCTTTCCGCGCCACACGGTTCGACATCAGGATGGCTATCGAAGCGTGCGCGTTCTTGCACTGGCGCCGGCGGCTCCCATCACCTGACGATGTTCCAGGCCTTGCCGGATTGCTCGCTCACGTGGCCCGAAGCGTGGCCACCGATGAGCACCACCTGATGGACCAGTTGCACAGTTTCACGTTCTACCTGCGTTTCCACCGCCGCTTGATACGCCTGTCCAAGCCCAAGTGCGTCTTCGTGATCTGCTGGTACACCATGGAGAACATGGCCATTGCACAGGCCTGCCACGAGGCCGGCGTGCGCTGTGTGGAAATGCAGCACGGCGTGCAGGGGCCAGCGCACATCGCCTATGGGAACTGGACGGCCATTGGGCCGGAGGGTTACCCGCTCATGCCCCACATCTTCTGGTGTTGGGATGAAATGAGCGCTGAACACATCAATAAGTGGGCGGCAGGTACTCCGCATCGCGCGTTGCCCCTTGGTCATCCTTGGCATACCCTGTCGCCACAGGCCATGCCCACACCCTGGAAAGCCGATGGCCGAAAGCGGATCCTTTTTACCGCACAACCGCTCCAGGAACTTCTGCCGAACGTATTGCTCGAGGCGATCCGCGTCACCACGAATGAGGCGCAATGGATGATCCGGATCCACCCGAACCAGCCGGAAATGCTCTCCACCATCACCGCAGACCTGAACGCGGCAGGGCTTTCGGATGCAGTGGTCATGAACGACCCGCGAACATCTTCTTTGGCCACCGTGCTGGAAGGTTGTTCATTGCATGTAACGTCATTCTCTTCCGTGGTCATGGAAGCCTGGGCCGCAGGCGTGCCTTCAATCGCCGTGCACCCGAACGCAGCGGGACTTTTCCCCGGATACGTTGCTTCGGGCGCCTTGAGCATGGCCTTGCGCGCCGAAGAACTCATCGCGAAGGTGCGGTCGGCAACCGCATCGGAACGCCGGAATATTGCGTTACCACCGCTGAGCGAACGCTTGCGTTCAGCGCTGGGATCACCGCTTGCAGCATGACCCGGCCGGAACTCGTCGCCTACCTGAATGCACTGGAGACGGAGCACGACGTGAACGCCATGTTCCTCGATGATGCCTGTGTATGGCCATTGATCCGGCAGAAGATCGGCGAGTTTCTCCTCCGCAACGAGGAACCACCGGGAAGTGAGGATTTCGAACTTCCTGCATCGAAAACCCGGCGTGCGTTCCGCTTTGGCAATGGGCTGGCCCGCATGGGATGGTCGCGTATTGCTTTCGCCCGCATCGACCTGCTTTTCCTTTCCCTGGCTGCGCATAAGCAATTGGTGCAACACGTCCGCTATGATCGATTTTCGGATCCGTTGTTGGGGGCGGCGGTGCGCAATGGCTTCAAGTGCCTGGTCCTTGAACATGGTGAGGCATCTTTGATCGATCATGGCCAACGGGTCCATCACTGGGATCTTGCGCCCCAATTGGAGGCTGGCGCCGCGCTCCACTGGCGCAAAGCCCAACCTGCGATCGCATCAGTACCGGTACTTCCCGACCTTCTTCAGCGGGTGGAATTGGACGGACATGTCATGGACCGATCGTTCCTCCGCAACCAGCTTCACACTTTCCGCTTCTACCGGCAGGTCTATCACGGACTGCTGAAACGGCTTCGTCCACGATGCGTGTTCATGGTGTGCTGGTATTCGGCCGAGAACATGGCACTGGTCCACGAGTGTCGGCAGCTCGGTATCCGCAGTGTTGACCTGCAACACGGGGTTCAAGGTCCCGCTCATTTAGCGTACGGTTCTTGGAAGGTCATTCCAGGAACGGGATACTCCGTGATGCCAAGTGTCTTCTGGTGCTGGGATCGCCAGAGCGTGACGAACATTGAACGATGGGCCTCTGGAACGCCGCATCGCGCACTGTACCTTGGTGATCCTTTCATGGAATACTCTGCAAACCTGCCCCGCGACGCACGATGGAAGAACGACGGCCGCAAACGCGTGCTCTATGCGATCCAGCCCCTGAACGATGTGGTCCCTGCGCTCATCCTGCGCACGATACATGCCACGCGCAGTATGGCCCAGTGGATGATCCGCACGCACCCCAACTGGAAGCGTACGATCCCGGCTATCGTAGCCATTCTTGAGAAGGAAGGCCTTCAACACGAAGTCGTGATCGACGATGGAAGCATCACTCCATTGGCACCGGTGCTTGCGTCAGCCGATCTGCACGTAACCGATTTTTCTTCCGTGGTCATCGAAGCGGCATCGCTGGGGATCCCTTCTGCAGCTGTTCACCCGCACGCCGCCGATGTGTTCACTGAGCACTTGTCCAATGGGTCGTTGTCCATGACATTGACCAGCGAGGCCCTCATCGCCTGGGTGCACGCTCCCGGAGTTCCACCCGCGCTGCCCGATCCTTTGCCACCGCTCGTTGATAGAATGGCACTGGCGATGGGCATCCCTGAGCCCTTACCGACCGGGCTGTGAACGGATCATCGCTGCGCATTACCGCGGCTTCCTGCCCTCTGATCGACGAGCCCGATGATCGCACGGTGGACACAAGGCTTCCACCGGTGACAGCTGATGACGACCGCAGGTTGAAAACCGCCAACCTGTGCCGCTCGATGGCGAAGCCCACGCACCTTACTTCGCCCTTCTGCCAAGCCTTGACATGTCTGGGCAGACCGATCGCGCGATGACCGAAGTGACCACCGCCAAGCCGAGCGTGCTGATCCTCTGCTACCAGTTCCCACCGGTGAACGGCACGGGAGCCCGCCGGCCATACTACCTGGCCCGGCAACTGTTGGATGAAGGGCACAAGGTTTCGGTGCTGACAACAGCGATACCGGAGGCCCAACCATGGCTGCCCGATACGGAGGGCATTGCCGTTCACCGCACGCCGATCACTTATGTGCAGCGCGATACGAACATGCTGCAACGAGCACTGGCAAAGGCCCACCACAATTACCGGGGTAGGATGGGGCATGGCCTGTTGCGCGTGGCGGCGGATCTCCTGTTGCCCGAAGGACATATCGACCGGTGGGATATCCTGCCGGAAGAAGTCGAGCAGTACCTCGGCCCGCACGATGTTGTTCTTGCCACGTGCCCCAGCTGGTATCCGTTCCGGTTGGCGGCCCGATTGTCCGAACGATGGAAGGCGATGTTCATCGCCGACTATCGCGATCCGTGGAATGTGATCATCCCTACGTTGCATTTGCGCGGTTTCACCAAATACGGCAAGGGCATTCCCGCCATGTTGCGCAATGCCAAGATGCGTTGGGCCGAACGCCGATGGCCCGGCAGCGCGTTCGCCGTAACTGCGATCAGCGGACCCTTGCTGGACAATGCGATCAAAGCCAATGGCGTGGAACGCAGTATGGTCGTGCATGGTGGCTACGATCCCTCGTTGCAACCGGTTCCCTTCGTGCCCAACGAACGCTTCACCCTGGTGTATACGGGCCGCGTGTATCACCAACAGGATTGGGAAACCTTGTTGCAGGCCATTGAGCGGATGCACGTCACCGATCCAACATTGAACAGGAAACTGCGCATCGCGCTTTACGGCGTGGTGAGCACCGATCAGCCGTTGCTGGATCGGCTGGCCGCAGTTGCGGAACGCACCGGCGTGATCGAACTGCTTCCACGCCTGAGCCGCGCCGACACCATGCGCGCCCAGCAGACAGCCGATGCGTTGTTGCACATTTCGCTGGACGATCACTTGGGCAGCCTCCCGGTGAAGTTCCTGGAATACCTGGGAAGCGGCCGACCGATCGTGCTGCTCATCAAGGAACGCGACCTGGAGTGGGAGGTCGTGGAGCGCACACGCACCGGGGTGATCGTGCAGGACAGTGCTGCGCTGGAACACCTCCTTACGGCGCGCCTCCAAGCATGGAAAAAGGGGCAAGGCTGGAGCATCGATCCCGACCGGTCGCAATTGGACACCTTCAACTACGCATATCAAATGCGCCTGTGGACCGCCAAATTGCGGGAGTGGTCTGCGGAATTCAACTCTACTGATCCAACGTGATCCGGGATCGCTCCGGACCGTCGCCCCCTTGTCATCGGTGAGTGACGATATTCGCACGCTCGATATCATGATCCGGAACAGACGCATACTCGTACTTGCACCACATACCGATGATGGCGAGTTCGGCTGCGGCGGCACGATCGCAAAACTGAACGACAACGGCAATGAAGTCTTCTGCGCTGCCTTCTCAGCCTGCCAGCAAAGCTTGTTGCCCGGCCTGCCGGCCGACATTCTGATCACCGAAGTAAAGGCAGCCTCCAAGGTGCTCGGGTTGAAGAGCGATCACTTGATCCTGTTCGACTACGCGGTGCGGACCTTCAACTTCCACCGACAGGAGATCCTCGAAGACCTCGTGAAGTTGCGCGCAGAACTGAAGCCCGACACGGTGCTGATGCCTTCCATGAACGACATCCACCAGGATCATCACACGATCGCGCAAGAGGGTCTCAGGGCTTTCAAGAACTGCAGCATACTGGCCTACGAGGTGCCTTGGAACAACCTCACGTTCAACAGTTCGTCGTTCTGCATATTGGAGGAAGAGCATGTGGAGCGCAAGGTGAGGGCCCTGGCCGAATACCAAAGTCAAGCGCATCGTCCTTACGCCAACGAGGAGTTCATACGTGCCTTGGCCCGCATGCGCGGTGTGCAGATCGGGCAGCACTATGCCGAGTGTTTTGACGTGGTGCGCTGGTTGCTCTGAAGCATTTCCAATAGCTGATCATGACCGTAGACGCTTTGTTGCAATACCTGCCTCACGAAGGCATGGTCGGTGACCGGGATGCCGAAATAACCGAGGTGCGGACGTTGGACCCAGCGAACACCCGACCGGATGTCCTGTACTGGTGCAGCGAAAAGAACACGGGGATCCTGAGGGATCTCCGCCATGGGATCGTGATCGCCCCCACGAGTGCGAGCACCCTTGAGCTGCCCTCCTCCTGTACGTTCATTTTTTGCACCGATCCACGGGGTGCCTTCCGTGACGCCGTCAATTTCCTGTTCCCACCTCGTGTTCGTTCCGCCTACCGCGCATCAACCGCACAAGTGGCCGACAGCGCGCGCATCGGCAATGATGTACACATCGGCCACAACGTCGTGATCGAAGGCAACTGCGTCATCGGCGATGGCACGCATATCGGCCACAACACCGTGCTGCTGCATGGGACCATGGTAGGTAACGAAGTCTCGATAGGCAGCAATTGCACTATCGGTGGCATGGGCTTCGGCTATCAGCCGAACGCTGATGGCGACCAGGAGCTGATGCCGCACTTGGGCAATGTGGTGATCGGTGACAAGGTGGAGATCGGGAACAATACCTGTATCGATCGCGGCGGACTGGGAAGTACGAGCATAGGCCGCAATGTGAAGATCGATAACCTTGTGCATATTGCCCACAACGCGGTGATCGGCGAGAACAGCTTGATCATTGCACATGCTATGGTGGCTGGCAGTTGCACCATCGGCACGAACGCATGGATCGCCCCGAACGCTGCGATCCGCAACAAATGCCACGTGGGCAACGGAGCCATGGTCGGCCTTGGTGCCGTAGTAACCAAGGATGTGGCTGACCACACCACCGTGATCGGCAACCCCGCACGCGTGCTTGAGAAGCGCAAACAGGATGGATAATGCCCATGAAACTTCGGCGCGCTGCAGGCATTGTGACCTGACGCCGGTCGCTCACACGGCCTTTGGTTCGCTGATGCAGTTCAAATGCATTCATTGACCGGAACGATCGCGGGTCACCCCGGAGCGTTCACAGCTTTCCAGCGGTGATGATATCCGTGATCATGCCGGCATACAACGCCGAACGTTACATCGCCGGGGCCATCCGGTCGGTGTTGTCGCAAACCCATCAGGACCTGGAATTGCTGGTGGTGGACAATAACAGCACCGACGGGACGGTGGGCATCATCAAGGGCTTCGCGGATCCGCGGTTGCGTTTGCTGCACGAATCCGAGCAAGGTGTAAGCGCTGCGCGCAACAAGGCCCTGGCCGAAATGCGCGGGGATATTTTCTGTTTCCTTGATGCCGATGACATCATGCCCCAGAACAGCATCCAAGCGCGCTACCGGGTTCTCCTCACGGATCCCAAGGTGAGTTTCGCCGATGGCACTGTTGAAGTGATCGATGCCGCTTCGGAACGGATCATGGAAACATGGCGGCCTGTTTTCGTCGGCATTCCGTACGAGCAGCTTTTGCAGCTCAGCCCGAGCTGTTTCTTCGCTTCCACTTGGATGATCAGGCGCCGCAAGGACCACCTCTACCGGTTCGATACCCGCATGTCCCATGCGGAGGACCTGCTGTTCCTGTTGACCATTTCACGCCACGGCTGGTACAGCTATACCACCTCCACCGTGCTGCGTTACCGCAGGGGCCACGTGTCGGCCATGAAGGATTACACCGGACTGCACAATGGTTACCGCGCGTTGGTAAGCCGTGTTGCCACCTTTCCCGACCCGCCCTCGGAGGCGGTGCTGGATGGTATGTGGGACCGCGTGAAGCACATCATGTGGCGCAGCTACCTGAAGCGCGGACAAGCTTGGCGATCATTCTGCGCCGCAATTGAACCGAGGCCCTTACCGGCACCATGAAGATCCTCTACATCAGTTATTGGAGCCTCAGCGATCCGCTGACCCCGGCCGTGATCTACCCGTACTTCCCGTTGTTGCACGACAAGGGCGCACAGATCACCTTCTACACGTTCGAAGTATCGCGCGACAAGGTGAAGCAGGCACCCGTGGACTTTCCTTACGTGGAGCATAGGCCCATCTTCCCGGTAAGCTTAGGCATGGGGGGACTCTCGAAGATCGAGCTGATCCTGCGCGGCCGCCAGGCGCTGATCCGCGAAGCACGGCGGGGTGGTTATGATCTGGTAATGGCGAAAGCCGCCATGGCCGGGGCTTTGGCGCACATGGTACATACCGCCACCGGCCTGCCATATGTGGTTGAATCGTTCGAACCCCACAGCGAATACATGGTGGAATGCGGCGTGTGGCGCCGCTCAGGGCTCCGCTTCCGATTTGCCGCGCACTATGAGAAGCTACAGGTGGCCCATGCAAAGCGGATCATCACCGTTACCCACAACCACCGCCACGATCTTATCGCCGAAGGGGTCGACCCGTCGCGCGTTTCGGTCATTCCTTCCATCACCGATCTCAAACGCTTCGCCTTCGACCCGGCCGAGCGGGCACGGGTACGGGCCGCGCTGGGCATCGCCACCGACACCATCACGGGCATCTATGTGGGCAAGTTCGGTGGTCTTTATTACGACCAAGAAGCCTTTGTGCTGTTCAAGCGTGCCATGGAACGCTTCGACGGTATGCGTCTGATCATCCTCAGCCCCATGGACAAGGAGTGGATCATGGGCCGTGCACGCCAGGCCGGTATCCCGTTGGACCGGGTGCACGTTACCAGCGCCCGGCACGACGATGTGCCGTCCTACCTCTCGGCCAGCGACATCGCCTTCAGCCCCATCAAACCTGCGCCCGTGAAACTGTATCAATGCCCGGTGAAGAACGGCGAGTACTGGGCCAACGGGCTCCCCATGCTGATGACAGACCTGGTGGCCGATGATCATCGCCTGCTGCGCCAGGGTATCGGCGGCAGCGTTTTCAGCAATGACATGGGGGATGTGGGACCTGCCTTGGACACGATCGCGCGCATTCTTGCCGATCCCGATCATCGGAGCAGCATTGCCGGGCTGGCGCGCAAGTACAAATCGCTCGACCTGGCACGCGAGGTCTACGCCACGCTCTTCTGAACCAACGGGAATGGCCGGCCCGGTGCCTGCTTTTTAGGCAAGGCGTACAGCTTCAGTGTGATGTACAGCCCGGCCACGAAGAAGGGCAGCATAGGGATCTTGAACCGTACCAGCGAACCGAAGTTCGATGTGCTGAGGCCGATCACGAACCCGAAGCACACCGTGTAGAGCATGCAGAACGCGACCAACGGATCGCGGAAGATCACACTGCCCAACCGTACGAGTTTGGTTCGCCAAAGCAGGCGGATCGTGAGCATCAGCAAGAAGAGGTTCTCCAAGGCGCTCAACAGCATCACCGCATTGCGCACTTCCCAGATGTATGGCCGGTAAAGCCCGGCCATGGTGGCCGGACCGAACTTGCCCAATGCCCCGATCCACGTGGGCTCGAACTCACCGATGTTGAAACTGTTGCCGCCGCTCCGCTCGCTCCGTAGATCACCACTGGTGACCGAAGCCGTCTCCAGGGCGTTCTCCAACGAGAACTTGCCCAGGCTATCGCCCAGTTGTTCCAGGATGAAGAGGCTCATCGCGAAGACCCCGATGAACGCCACCGGAAGCACCACGAACTTGATCAGCGCATTGCGGATGCGGCTGATCCGCTGGTTGAAGACCCAATAGAGCGTACCGGGGAACAACACCATGAAGATGTACGGCTTCAAGGAAATCAGCAGCGAAGCGGCCAACACCGCGCCCAGTACGCCGGAGAACCTGAAGTTGCGCCGCACGAACACCTGGTCGATGAGCGCCACGTACAGCCCCGTGGCCGCCATGGTCCAGGGATCCTTCATGATGCCGCTGCCCCAGAACACCGTGCTGGGCATGAACAGTACGGCGATCGCCAGGGGCCGCATCAGGTGCGGATAGTAGCGCACGAACATCAGGTACAAGCGCCACAAACCCTCGTACGTGATCCACGATACCAGGATGGTGGTGAGGAAGTAACTCTTGAAACCGATGATGACCAGTGGGGTGATGAGCCGCACCACCATGAGGGCCCTGGGATCCTCGTAGAACCAACCCACCAGCCAGCCCGTGTCCCATCCGAAATTCGCGAAGAGCTCCGGGCTTGCCGGCAACAACCAGATCTTGGTGAACGCGACCGGATCCTTCTCGAGCATATTGGCCATTGCACGGCCGCTCTCGTAGTAGCTGATCGTATCGCCGGAGCCATAGTAGAACACATAGATCAGGGCGAACATGAGCCCACCGAAGATCTTCGCGTACAATCCGAAGAGGTAGTACTTGTACTCCGGATGTTTCTTCAGCCGCCGGTTCTTGATGCTCGACGTGATCAGGAAGATCACCAACAGATACAACGGTATCAGCGCGTACTCCCACGCCTGGATATCGATGTAGCCCTGGTATTCGGTTTTGATCATGGGTGTGGCCCGGGCCCCTTCTTCCCCGTACCGTGCTGAAGGCGACGAAGGAACGATGAAAGTGGCGATGGTCCGTTCGCCCGTTCCTCGCCTGCCGCCCGGGCTATCTTGGCCGCCATGACCGAGATGCACGCCGGCTGCCCATTGTGCGGTTCGCCACAACGTGTGCCTTCGCGACTTTATGCGCACCATCATCTGGTGCGTTGTGCACGATGTGGGTTCCGATATGCTCAGCGCATCCCTTCGGTGGGGGAATTGCAGCGCATGTACTCCGATTATGGGACCGTACGTGACCTGTCGCCGATAACGGCCAAACGCTACGATGAGCTGCTGGCGCGATTCGCCCAGTACAGGAGTACCGGACGGATCCTTGAGGTGGGTTGTGGGGGCGGCTTGTTCCTGGATCGCGCACAGGGCGCCGGATGGTCAACATACGGCACCGAATTCGATGGCGCAGTGGTATCAGAGGTGAAGGCACGGGGCCACACCATGCATCTGGGTCCGTTGATCGGGCATCCCTGGCCTGCGGAACATTTCGATGTGGTTGTTTCCATTGAGGTGGCCGAGCACCTGATCCATCCATTGGACGACCTGCGCGAAATGGTGCGGCTGCTCCGCCCCGGTGGCGCGCTCTACGTCACCACGCCGAATTTCAACTCCATCAGCAAGTGGCTCGCTCACGGCAAGTGGACCATCATCAATTACCCGGAACACATTTCGTTCTTCACGCCCCGCACCATGCACAGCGCGCTCGGTTCGTTGGGCATGCGGCGCAAATGGGTGCGCACCACGGGCATCAGCCTCAACCGCTTCCGCAGGGCCCGCGGCAAGACCGACATCACAACCGATGGCATCAGCAACGACGAACAGCTGCGCCGTACGATCGAGAAACGCCCGGTGCTGAAATTCGTGAAACACGCCGTCGATGGGCTGTTGGACCTCACCGGCAAAGGCGACACACTGAAGGTGTTCTACGAGAAGCCGCCTCAGTGATGGTATGGGCTGCCCTTCAGGATCGATAGCGCGCGGTACAATTGTTCGGCGAAAAGCACCCGCACCAATTGGTGCGGAAAGGTCATGGGCGAAAGCGAGAGCACCAGGTCGGCGCGTTCACGCACCGCGTCGGTAAGGCCGTACGCACCACCCACAACGAAGGCGATCCGTTGCCTGCCTCCATCGCGCCACTTACCCAGCTGCGCGGCGAAGGCTGGCGAGCTCAAGAGTTTGCCGCGCTCGTCGAGCGCCACCAGGAGCTCGCCGGGTTGCAAGGCCGCCAGGATCTTCTCCCCTTCCCATTTGCTCTTGAAAGCGGCGTCCCCCTTGCCTGCTTCCGGTAGCACCACGGTGATGAAAGCACCAGCACGGGCGATGCGTTCGCCATAGTGCCCTAGACCTTCGGCAACATGGCCTCGTTCGGTGCGGCCCACCAGGAGCAAGCGCAAGTGCATGTGCTGTATCTGATCCACCCCGACCCCATCGTGACCGATGCGTCGGAGCGTATGGTGTTGACAACTTGCCCGACCCGTGCGCAACCGGATGGCCCGGTGTTTGCCGAACTTGGCGCCAAACCTAACGCGCGATGCTCCGCAACGTGCTCGTCACATTCCTTCTCGCTACCGCTCCCCTCCTTTCCACCGGCCAGGATACGGTGAAAGACCAGGTGGTGCAGGCC
>JBATMK010000232.1:0-21991 GCA_049289815.1 Flavobacteriales bacterium | reverse complement strand
CCCGACACGCACCGGGAAGCCTGCGCGCACACTATTGCCGTTCCAGACCTCCTGGTACACCATGCAATTGATATCCGGCAGAACGATCCACACGGAGGTGGTCCAATTCCCGAAGCCCTGCGGAACGGTGATCGTCACGTCCGTGCTATCGCCACCGGGAGGAAGCGGGTGATCGCAATTGATGAAGTCGAACGGCGGCCAAGTGGAACCGAAGGTGTTGGCCGGCCATGGCACTGAATAGAAATCGCCCGGTACCCAGCCCTGCCCACCAGCGCTGTCCAGGATCACCACACCACCGGTATCCGCATCGAGTTCGCCATCCACGCGCCACAGCATATCGCCGTCCTGGTCCTCCTCACCAACGAAGCGCTGCATGAGCGGATCAACGCCGGCTGCGGCCGGCACGTGGATCACCACCTCACCATCAACCACCGTTACCTGTTGCCCATTGGCCTCGGCGCGAACGCGCACTTCACCCCCGCTCTGCAGCATCCTCTTCTGGCCGCCGTAGATCCCCACGGTCTGCAGGTTGAGGCCGACCATGTGGGCCGGACCCATGGCCTCCAACAATTGGATGGTGACAGGGCCGCTGACCATGCCCCCGGAGTTGGTGCGGAAGGCGTTCGGTTGAACCGTGATGATCGTTCCCTGTGCACCGAACACCGTGCCACCTTGAGCTGCGTCGACAACGTAGGCCTGGTTTGCATCGGTACGGTTCTGTTCGAAGATCGCGCGGAGCGGGTTCTCGACCGGCACCCCGGCGGGATAGTTCTCCTTGTTGCAACCGGTGATCGCTGCGCCGATCGCAAGGATCACCACTAAACCATGTGCGGACTTCATGTCGGTTCTTCGTTAAGGGTTCAACAACAAGACGCAGCGATCACCGAAAACCGCTGCCCGGGATCGCGGAATGTGCCGAGCGCGTTCATCATCATCAGAAGCCTCTCTACAAGGACGGCGGACCGCAGCATTGCGTTGTATGCGGTGAAAATGAGCGGGGCCCTGACAAGTCAAGGCCCCGCTCCCCACGAACCAGAACGTCAACTCATATCCCATCCAGGTCGCTCTCGAACTGCGCGAGCGTGGTGGGCGAAAAAGTCATTGGTACGGTCATCCCGCTGGTGATCGAAACGGTATTGAAGGATGAGTAGTACGAAGTTCCGTTGCGGTACAGCCCAACCACAACGGCGCTCATGCCCACCGGCACCACTTGCCATGTGGTATAGGTCTGCGCCGTGGTGTGCGCCATCTGCATCACGGCGTTCTCCGTCGGGAATGCGATCCACACCATGGTGCTGTCCGAAGGCTGTCCGCCGGGAATGGTTGCATCGAGCATGGTGGTGTTCGTGTAGTTGTAGAAGTAGTCGCAGTTGATCCAGTTCAGCGAATCGGCATTGAAGGCGTAGTAGGTGGAGAACGAATCGGGAACCACCACAACGGTTGAGGTGTCGGGATCCCAAACCATGCGCCCTGTCGCATCCTCGCTGCCGCTGAACAGCCGCATGTTGCCATCGCCCGTTGAAGTGGGGACCATGACGTTGAGTCCGTTCGGGGCGACCCGCAGTTGGTTGCCGCCTTGCGTTGCAGCCAGCTTCAGTTCACCACCGCTGCGCAGCAGTTTCAATGTGCCATTGTCGTTGCCCACGGTCTGCTTGTTCAACCAGATCATGTCGGCGATCGAGAGCGCCTCCACCAAGGACACTTGCACCGTGCCGCTCACTGTCGCACCGCCTGCGGTCAGGAAGGCGTTGGGTGAAAAGACCAGTATCGTCCCTTGGGTGCCCATGACCTGTCCCCCTGTGGCGGCGTTGATGTTGAATGTCTGGGTGGCATCTGCCAGGTTCTGCTCGAACAGGCCGCGCATCGGATACTGGTTCGCGGCAGGGTTCGGTGCCGGCGTGCCGTTGCTCTCATCCTTCTTGCAGCCGGTGATCGTTGTTGCAGCGGCAAGGGCCATCACCAAAAAATGCTGGGTTCTCATGTCCGGTCGTCGTTAGGGTTTCGCCACCATGACGGAGCGAAGGCCTTGGACCGCTGCCCGGGGATACACTTATTCTTCCACAGCCGACTGAACACGCCGATCGCTGGAGGCCCACAACCCCAGAGAGGTCAGCGCGCCGTTCACGAGCAGGGTCTCAAAACCCATCTGGTAGCCGCCGAGCAGCTCGGCCGAATACATCCGCAGGAAGAAGGTGGCAACGGCCGCTGCGATGCAGATCACCGGTACCAACGCCTCACGCGGCTTGCGGTTGCCGAGCAGGCCGAAGGCGAAAAGCCCCAACAACGGCCCGTAGGTTATCGCCGCCAGGTCGAAGAGCGTCTTGATGATCGTGGGATCCTGGCGTTGGAAGAACCACAGGATGCACAACAGGAACAGGCCGGCCATCAGCAGGTGCACCCTTCGCCGCACGCGGCGCTGCCTGGCTTCATCCCAACCACGATCGCGGATACCGATGAGATCGATGCACGTGCTGGCCGTCAGCGCCGTGAGCGCCCCATCGGCACTGGGGAACAAAGCACTGATGAGACCGATTATGAAGAGCAGTCCCAGCCAGGGCGGGAAATAGTGCAGCGCCATCGTTGGAAAGAGCTCATCGCTCTTCTCCGGGGTAGTGATGCCCATCTGGCCGGCCTTCAACCAGAGCAAGGCGCCCAGCAACAGGAACAGGATGTTGACACCGAGCAGGATCACGCTGAATACACGCATGTTCTTCTGCGCACCACCCACCGTGCGCACGCTCAGGTTCTTCTGCATCATTTCCTGGTCCAGGCCGGTCATTACGATGGTGATGAACATCCCGCTGACCACCTGCTTGAGGAAGTAGCTATTGCTCTTCCAGTCGAAGTTCCATACGTGCGTCATTCCGCTCTGGCTCAGCGCTGCGCCCCATCCTTCCATGCCCGCACTGTTGACCACGAACACGATGGTGCCCACTAACGCTGCCAACATGAACAGCGTTTGCAGTGTGTCGGTCCACACGATGGTCTTCACCCCACCTTGGAGCGTGTAGAGCACGATCATGAGCATTACCACCGAGGCAGTGAGCCAGAACGGAATGCCCAACGCTTCAAGCGTGAACACGTGGATCACGTTCAACACGACGTAGATGCGCAACGTCGCCCCCATGAGCCGGCTGAGGATGAACCACGACGCACCGGTGCGATAGCTCACCAGGCCGAAGCGATCGCGCAAGTAGCCGTAGATACTGGTGAGCTGCATGCGGTAGTAAAGTGGCAGCAGCACGCCCGCCACGATCCAATAGCCGATGGCGAAGCCGATCACCAATTGCAGGTAGCCCCAATTGCCGGCTTTCACCGCGCCGGGCACGCTGATGAAGGTGACCCCGCTCAACGAGGTGCCGATCATGCCGAAGGCCACCACCCACCAAAGGCTTTTCTTGTCGCCGCTGTAAAAGGAATGTTCACCCGCACCGCGACTGGTGTACCACGCGATGCCAAGCAACAGCAGGAAGTAGCCGAAGACGATCGCGAGCAGGAGGACCGGGCTCATTGTTCCAAAACAACGCTCTTGTGCCCGATGATAGGTGTGCCGATCAGCCGAGTTGTCAGTTGCCCATTGTCAGCGGGCGCCGCGTGCGGACATTGCCCGCTCCCCCTGCGATAGTCGCAACTTTGCCCAATGCGCTATCGTGGTACGGCATTGTTCCTTCTTCTCGCCTCGAGCTGCGCGGCGCAGGATTACGTCACGCCGGACCAGTTCTCCTTCCGTGTCGATACGGATCTCGTGTACGGGGCCGATACCAACTACCTCGGACTGGTGGACACGCTGAGACTTGATCTGTACAAGCCGAACGGGAACTCCGACACGAAGCGTCCGCTGGTGGTTTTCGTACACGGCGGCAATTGGTTGGGCGGCTGCAAGGACGACCCTTCAGGCATCGTCCCGTTGCTGCACCAATTCGTGAAACGAGGATACGTGGTGGCCAGTGTCAACTACAGGTTGGGTTGGCACAAGGATGACTTCGTGACCGATCCCGTTGCCGGCTGGCCGATCTCCCTCTGGCCCATTTCCTACCGCACCTTCTACGCGCTCGATAGCGCCGAATTGAAGCGGGCGGTGTACAGGGGCATGCAGGACGTGAAGGGTGCGATACGTTGGCTGAAGGCGCGCGCCGTTCAGGACAGTGTTTGCGCAGACAAGGTTTTCGTGGGCGGTGAGAGCGCTGGTGGTTTCATCGCCTTGGCTACGGCCTTCCTGGATCGCTCGCAGGAGAAACCGGAAGCATGCGGTGTTCTACCAACGGCACCCAGCCCTTATTACAAAACCTTGAACGGTACCGCCTTCGAGTGCGTGCTGGACAGCTTCGTTGTGGATCCTTCCATGTTGGTGCGACCCGATCTGGGACCGGTGGAAGGCGATCTGAACATGAACGGTATGGACGCGAGCGTGAAGGGCGTCGCCAATTTCTTCGGAGGTGTACCGTCCGATGCTTTCGCCCTGGATTGGTGGCAGGGCGTGGATACACCCGCCGTTTACTTGTATCACCAGACCTGCGACGGTATCGTGCTCTTCGATCGCGGCCAGCCCATCAGCACCATCAGTGGGTATTGCAATCTGGGCAGCACGCCCTGGCACTACAACTATCCGTTCATGTACGGTAGCGGCGCCATCAAAACCGCATTCGACGCCATGGCTTCCCCACCGACGCACATCACCGACTTCGAAACCTGCGCACCCTTCGATCCGAACTTCGCGCTCTTCGAGTGCAACCGCTACAGCAACAACGGCAGCTACCACTACACGGCCAACCATGCGCTGCGCGGGCAGAACCTCTCCGCCTTCTGGGAACCGCTGGCCAGCGATGCCGACGCATGTGCCGGAATGGGAACAGGGGAGCTGCCCGCGGCCCCTTCCCCGTTCGTCCGTCTCGTTCAAGCCAATGGAAGTTTGATCGCCCAGCACGTGGCCTTGGATGGTGTGGTGAACTGCACGATGATGGACGCGACCGGCCGTATCCTTGAGCAACGTGTTGCACTTGGCCGAGCAGGCCAGCTTGAGTTGAGCTTGCCGCAGACTTTATCTCTTGGGTGCTACTTGCTTGTCCTGAACACGGGCGAGGTGGCATTGACCCAGCGCTTCATGGCGCTGCGCTAGCGCAGGCGATCCGCGACCTCCTTCCTGCCTGAACCGTTGGGACATGGGGCATCCTCATAGTTTCGCGACATGTCCGGGTCCCACACAGGGTGGGACCGCGAACAACGGGCAGAAGACAACCGAAACCGCACGTCCATGCGCATCTACCGCTTCAGGGTCCTGATCGACGACAAGAGCGAGGCTTTCCGGGACATCGAGATCCGCAACGAGCAGACTTTCTTCGATCTGCATGTGGCGATCAAAAAGGCGTTCGGTTTCACCGGCGAGGAGATGGCCAGCTTCTATGTGAGCGATGAAGCCTGGGACAAAGGCACGGAGATCCCCCTCGCCGATCTGGGGTTTGCCGAAGATGGAGGCACGCCGCCCGCACTGATGAAGGAGGTGCTCATCAGCGACCACATGCGTAGTACGAAGCAGCGCTACATATACGTCTACGACTTCCTGCTCAACTGGAACTTCATGGTGGAACTGGTGCATGCCGGCGAACCGGTGAAGGGCAAGCGATATCCCGTGGTCGTGTTCAAGAACGGCGAGCCACCGGGTGAAATGAGCCGCATGGACCCGCTGCTGCTACCGGGCAACGATGCGGATGAAGATCCGGAGAACATGCGCGAGGAAGCCGAGGAGGTCTATGATGCCAACGAAGACATGGGCCATGGCGAAGACGAAGGTGAAGAGCATGATGAGTTCGGGCACGGCGATGACGATGGCATGAGCGGCCACGAGCAGTTGCCCGAGGATTATCACTGAGGCGATAGGATAATGGCGGACCTGGAACGCTTGTCACCTCGAGCGCAGTCGAGAGGCGGCAAGGGAGAACGAGGGACCCTCATCGTGATCGGGGGCCCGACCGCAACCGGCAAGACGCGCGTGGCCGTTGAACTGGCCGAGCATTACAGAACGGAAGTGGTGAGCGCTGATGCTCGGCAGTTCTATCACGCGTTGCGGGTCGGCGCTGCTTTGCCTTCGGAGCAGGAAATGCATGGTGTGAAGCACCACTTCGTCGGTCATCTGAATGTTGTGGACAGCATGAGCGCTGGTACGTACGAGCGAGCCGCCGTTCCCATGATCGAAGAGATCTTGATGGCGCGCGGCAAGGCCATACTTGTCGGTGGAAGTGGCTTGTACATCGATGCGGTGCTGCATGGCTTCGATCCTATGCCCACGGGCGACAACCGCATCCGGACCGAACTGCAGGACCGCTTCCGCAAGCACGGACTTGAACCGCTCTTGGAACGGCTGTCCCAACTGGACCCGGCGATCATGGAACGCATCGACCGCAACAATCCGCACCGCGTGATCCGTGCCCTTGAGGTATCGCTGGCCAGCGGCCGTCCGTACAGCGCGCAGCGCGTCGGTCGTTCGAAGGAACGTCCCTGGCGCACCGTGCGCATCGCCATGGATGTGCCGCGCACCGAATTGTACGCACGCATTGATGCCCGCTTCGATGCGATGGTTTCAGCGGGACTGGTCGAGGAGGCACGCGGCCTCCTGCCATCGCGTGAAGAGAACGCCTTGCAGACCGTCGGCTACAAAGAACTTTTCGCCCACTTCGATGGCGCATTGCCATTGGAAGAAGCCATTGCACTGGCCAAGCAGCACACGCGCAACTTCGCCAAGCGGCAGATGACGTGGTTGCGGCGTGATGAGGAATGGAACTGGATGCGACCGGATGATAGCGCCGGGATGATCGCCACGATAGACCGCGATACAGGGGGCTCAGATCAATAGCCCCACGACCAGCACGTCGTCGGTCTGTTGCTGCGCGCCACGCCATGCATCGAATTCATGTACCAAAGCTCTGCCCTGTTGCGCCATAGGCAGGTGGCCCGTTCCGGTGAGCGCTCGTTTGAAACCCGAGGACTTCAACTTCCTGCCTTCACTCCCACCGAACTGATCGGCGAACCCATCCGAAAAGAGGAACACCCGGTCACCATGAAGCAGTTCGACCTGGACCGTGGTGAACGGGCGATCGATCCCTTCAACGAAGCCGATGGGCATGCGATCGGCCTTGTGCTCGATCAATTCCGCACCCCCTTCCGTTCCGCGAACGACATACAACGGGTTCATTGCACCGGCGAACCGTGCCGCACCCGTGGATCGATCCATGGCCAACAAGGCGATGTCCATTCCATCGCGCACGTGCTGATCGCCACCGCCACCCAAGGCCCCCACGATGCTGGCGCGAAGTTGCTCCAGCACCGCACCGGGATCGGTAATTCCCTTCTCCAGAACAATGGTGCGCAACAACGAATTGCCGATCATGCTCAGGAACGCACCCGGCACCCCGTGACCGGTGCAATCGGCCACGGCCACAAGGACCGTTGTGCCCACTTGAGCGGTCCAGTAGAGGTCGCCGCTAACGATATCCCGTGGTCGGAAGAACACGAAGGCATCGGTGAAGGCCGTCCGGAGCGTGTCTTCCGATGGCAACAGGGCATTCTGGATGGTGCTGGCATAGCGCAAGCTCGCCTGCAGTTCATCACTCTTCTCCCTTACCAACGCTTGCTGCTCATCCACTTCGCGTTGCAGGCGCACCCGTTCGCGGATATCGCGTGCAAAGAGCACGATCGCAGGGCGGTCGCCGTGGTAGGTGACCGTGGTGCTGCATTCCACCTGGATCATTTCATCGGTGGATGAACGGAACGGGATGTCCGAATACACCATACCCTTCTTCTCCCAGGCATCGGCGATGCGCGTTGCGCTCAATGCGAGGTGCTCGGGTGCGTGCAGGTCGAACACGGTGAGCACGAGCATCCGTTCCTTGGTATGGCCGAGCAGCTTTGCTGCGCGCTCATTGGCGCGCAGGATACGTCCGTCAACGAAGTCGATCACCAGCACCGCATCATTGCCACCATCGAACACTTGCATGTAGGCATCGCGTTCACCGATCGAGGTCCGCACGGTTGCCCGGGAACGACGATAGGCGAGACCGATCCCCGCCGTCGCGAACAGCAACACCGCCGACAGGACGATCCAGATCAAGCCCGCTTCTGCTCCCATTGTGCGCCAGGACTGTCGGGCATACTGTTGAGCACACCGAAAATGAGCTCCGGGTTGAGGAACTCCCCCACGCGATCGGGGCGGCTCACGTAGCGCACGATCCCCTCCCGGTCTACCAGGAAAGAAGCGGGCAAGGGGATGCCTTGTGTGTAGTCGACGTTCTGCTCGATCAACGGATTGTTGTACACCACACCGAACTGGCGGCTTACCCGTTGCTCATGGTCGCTCAGGAGTTTGTAGCCCACACCAAGCCGCTCCACCATGTCCTTGTTCACCTCAATGCTGTCGGGCCCGATGGCCAGCACGTGCACGCCTTTCCGCAGGAACGTCTCTCGGTTGCGTTCGTAGGTACGCAACATCATGTGGCAACCCGGGCACCAATCGCCGCGCACGAAGATCAAGAGCACGGGATGATCACCACGGTACGAGGAGAGCTTCACCATACTCCCGAATTGATCGGGGAGTTCGATAGCGGGTGCTGGTTGTCCTACTTGTATGCGGTAACCGAACCGCGCACTGCTTTTCAACAGCACGCCGTCATAGGCATAGTTCACCACCAGCACACAGGCCGCCACCATGGGCAGTGCCGGCAAGAGCCAAAGGTCCCAGGCAAAGGGAACAGCACACATGGCCACCACCTGGCAGGCAATGGCGGCGGTCATCAGCATCGGCTCGATCACCAGGAAGCGCACGTAGGTGAGCTTCTGCATGTAGGCTTGGCGCAGAACCGTGGCACCGGCACTGAGCAGGCTCGCGCTCGTGACCAATGGGAACAACCCGTGATGCAGGTCGATCATCATGCCCAGCAGTGCGCCAACCATCAGCATCGAGATGAACTGCGGGGTTCCGGTATGGGTCCTGAACTCGATGCACAGTGCCCCATAGGCAGCGCACAACAGAAGGGCAGCGATCGGCAGGGAACCCATGGCCAAAAGGACCAGGGCTGTGATGGCCAGGATGGCAGCCAGTTTCGTGAGGGGTTCGCGCAGCTTCGGCATGGAGACCACTTCATACGCAGGCCGCCGCCATGGGTTCAAGCCATCCGGGACTTGTCCGGTGAATGGGGCACCGATGCCATCTTGCACCCGTGCTTAGCTCAAGGTCAGCGCGTTGGTCCACGATCGATGCCATCTTCTGGGTGGTGCTGCTACTATCCGTCGTGGACCGGCTGTTCCTGCTCGATGCCTTCGGCTTCCGATATACCGGCGACGACGACGGGATCTTCTGGCAGGCCGCGCGGGACTTCGGACATGGCGTTTTCCATGAGCCCTACTTCTATGGCCAGGCTTACAACCCCATGCTGGAGGCGCTGCTGGCCGCACCGCTGCTCTGGTTGGGCGTTCCACCATATATCGCGTTGCCTTCCATCACCTCACTGCTCGCCTTGCTGCCGTTCTGGTCCTTCGCCCTATGGCATCGAAGGCATGGCCGGCACTTGGCCGCGATCGTCTTCGTTGCCATTCCCGTTCTGCTCCCTACCGAGTGGGGCATCATGACCATGATCACCCGGGGCTCGGTGACCGGTGTGGCGGTGTTGGCCGCTTATCCGTGGGCCACAGGTATTGCGCGTGTTCCAGTGCGGTATGCCATGTGCGCGTTCATCATTGGCATGGCGGTGTTCTTCAATCCCAATGCAGCGGTTTTTGGTGCTGCAGCCGGAGTACACCTGTTGATGACGGCCCCGATCACGCGACGATCGTTCGCCATGGGCGTGGTCGGCTTCCTTCCAGCTGTACTGATGTACGTCGGTGCCCGCGAATTCTACCTGCAGCGTCCATGGCGGGTCGTGCACCCCCTGGAGATCGGCTTCTTGAACTTCTCGGAGGCGTGGGTGCCCGCGGCCATCTTCGAACTTGACAAGCACTTCTTGTACCTCTGCCCCGTCTGGTGGCCCAATGGCCACGTTGTGCTGTGGGCGATCGCAATCTGTGCCGTGCTGCTCTGGTTCAAGGATCAACGAGCCACGGCCATCGCCTTGCTGGCGAGCGGCCTTACGATCTACACTTCGTTCAATGTGACCAAGGCGTACGATGGCACCATCTCTCCCTTGTTCTGCGTGGCCCGCATGTATCTGGCCGTGCCCCTGTTGCTGGGGTTCGCGCTCGCGCCCCTTTTGTCCCGATCCTCCATCCACAGAGCCTGGCCGATCGCGATCACCCTGGCTTGCCTGGGTTTCACCATCACCAAAGCGGCCCGGGATGAAATGGTGGTTCAGCACTGGATCGGGAACCAGGACAAACTGCATGTTGCTGTTCTGGAACTCTCCCTTGATCGGCTTCGCGCTGAATGCGGGGAACTCGCAGCCATCGCAGCACGTGAACGGGTTGACCTGCTATTGCCCACACGTTCGTGGGCGGCCCCAACGGCGCGCTTCCACTGCTATCATTGCCCGTTCCTCGTGCCGGATTTCCCGAAGGCGTTCGGCCCGGGAATGGATCGGCGCTGGTGGATCCGACAGGAGGAACAGCAACTTGTGCATCCGCGGATCCTGGCCAGCGGGGGCGACTCCCTGAACTGGCAACGCATCGTGCGCGAACATCCCAACGTGCATCGCATCCCCAGCGACGATATGTTGCTCCACCTGATCGAGGACAACGATCTGCCGGTCCACCGCCTCCTCTTGAAGCTGGGCACGGAGCCGTGACCGGATACCACGATCGCAGTATTCCGCACCGCTATGGGTGGGGATACTTTCGCCGCCTCAACAAAACAACATGCTCCGACTTGTCCTGCCCGCGTGCCTGTGCATCCTGCTCACCGGTTGTGCCGATCACCAACATCCTGTCGATCAACAACCCGCCCCGACACAGGAGGTCAATGTGTACAGCCATCGCCACTACGATGTGGACAAACAGCTCTTCGCGGATTTCGAGAAGTCAACAGGCATCGTGGTGCACGTGATCGACGCCGACGACGATGAACTGCTGGCTCGCCTTGCTTCCGAAGGTGCCAACAGCACTGCCGACGTGATCCTCACCAGTGATGCCGGTCGACTGGGTTTGTGCAAGCAAGGTGGATTCCTTCAACCCATAACCAGCGCCGTGTTGCAAGCGAACGTGCCCAAGCACCTGCGCGATGTGGACAACAACTGGTACGGTCTCACCATGCGCGCCCGGGTGATCGCCTACGACAAGAACAAGGTGAAGCCTGCGGAAGTCGCCTCGTACGACGCCCTTACAGGTCCCCGCTTCAAAGGCAAATTGCTGGTGCGCAGCAGCGAGAACGCTTACAACCAAAGCCTGGTGGCGGCCATGATCGCCCGCCTCGGCCACGACAAGACCTTGGCCTGGTGCAAGGGGATCGTGGCGAACATGGCGCGCGATCCAAAAGGCAGCGATACCGACCAGATGCTTGCCATCGGCGAAGGCTTGGGCGAAGTGGCCATGGTGAACAGCTACTACATCGGCAAGTTGCTCACGAGCACCGACAGTGCGAAGCAGAAAGCAAAGGGCCTGCTCGCCGTTTCCTACCCCCTGTTGGGCGGCGGTTTCAACACGCACGTGAACGTGAGCGGTGGTGGCGTGGCCGCGCATGCCAAGAACAAGGACAACGCGATCAAGCTGCTTGAATTCCTCAGCAGCGATGCAGCGCAACGCGTGTTCGCGGAAGGCAACATGGAATTCCCGGTGAAGCCCGGGGTGGCCATGGCGCCGGCACTGCAAGCATTCGGCACCCTGGTGCAGGATGACCTGGACCTGAGCAAGCTAGGGGAACTGAACGTGGAAGCGGTGAAGATGATGGGCGAGGCGGGTTGGAAGTGAGCGCTTAGCATCAATTCCCAAAGCTGGGGTCCTTCGTTCCAAGGGTTCAAGCTTCCGACGGTATGGAGCGGAACGCTTATCTCGCGTGATCACATGACCCATTGATCGAATGAGCCGCTCGCTCCGCATCGTGGTCGGCGTTGCAGTGGTCCTGCTCTGTCTGCCGTTGGTTGCGGTGCTCGCGGCCCCCTTCCTCATTGCCGCTCCGCAATGGGACTATGTGGGTGGTGATTTCCTCTGGCAACATGTGTATGGCACCCTCCTGTTGCTGGCCGGCACCGTGCTGATCGCCTTGTTGCTGGGGGTGTGCAGCGCTTGGTGCGTTGCCGCGCTCGACTTTCCAGGTCGGAAGTTCTTCAGTTGGGTCTTCGTGCTCCCACTGGCGCTGCCCACCTACATCAGTGCGCTGGCTTTCGCCGGCGTGTTCGGCCCCACGGGTTCGTTCAGCATTGCGTTGCATGACCTGGTGGGTGTTCGAACGGACATCATGAGCCTGCCCGGCCTCTGCTTGGTGCTGGCCTTGGTCTTGTTCCCCTATGTCTATTTACCCGCACGGGCCGCCTTCGGTGCCGGCCTTACCGACGTCATGGAAGCCTCGCGTGTTCTGGGCGCTTCCCCTGTGCGGCGCTTCTTGGAAGTCGCGCTGCCATTGGCACGCCCTGCCATCGTTGGCGGCGCGTTGCTGGTGGGCATGGAAACGCTGAACGAATTCGGCGCCGTCAAGTACTTCGGCCTGGACACCATCACCACGGGGATCTTCCAGAGTTGGGGCGGTTTGCGCGACAAGGGCAGCGCGTTGCGGCTGGCAGCCGTGCTCTTGATCCTGGTAGCCACGCTCCTCGCCACCGAGCGTGTATTGAGGCGTAAAGGCTTGCGCAGCACCGATCATCGCACCATGAAGCGCATGGTTCTGCGCGGTGCCGCGCGTTGGTGGACCCTGGTCGCATGTGCCCTGCTGTTCTTCTTCAGCAGCGCGCTTCCGCTCGCGGTGTTGCTGCGCGATGCGCTCGCAACGGCTGATGCGGACCACCTGGCCGGGATCGTTTCCGCCACGGGTAACACCTTGTACGTGGGCGCGTGGGCGGCAGCGATCACCTTGGTCATCGCCTTGGTGATCGCATGGAGCGAACGCAGCATGCGCGGCCCCAGCATCCGGCTGTCGTGGTTCGCGCAGCTGGGTTACGTGGTGCCGGGTGCCGTCATCGCTGTGGGCGTGATGGCCATGGCCGGAGGCTTGGACAAGCAACTTGCGGCATGGGGTGTTGATGTGCAGTTGGTGTTGATCGGTTCACTGCCATTGCTTGTGTATGCCTTCGCGGTGCGCTTCCTTGCCGTGGCGGCGCAACCCATCAATGCAGGCTTGGCACAACAGCCCGTTCGCCTCGATGAAGCTGCGCGCACCCTGGGCGCATCACCCGGGCGCACCTTCCTGCGGTTGAACCTGCCGATGCTGCGCCCCGCCATGATCGCCGCAGTGCTGCTCACCGTGCTCGAAGTGATGAAAGAACTTCCGCTTACACTGATCATGCGCCCGTTCGATTTCGAAACGCTCAGCACCAAGGTGCACGGGTTCACCCGTATCGAAGAAGTCCGCTCTGCAGCGCTGCCCGCATTGGTGATCGTACTTTGCGCATTGGTGCCCGTGCTTGTGCTCGACCGTCTGCAAGCCGGAAAGAACCGATGAACGCCGTCCTGCCGCAACCCAGCCACACCCGACGCGATATCCTTGACGTGACAGCCGTTCTCCGCATCACCGATCTGGGATTCGCGTACACCGCCGATCAACCTGTGCTGCGCGCGGTGGATCTCGTTCTTGCGGAGCACAGCATAGTGGTGCTCACCGGCCCGAGCGGCTGCGGCAAGAGCACATTGCTGCGGCTGATCGCCGGATTGGAAGCCCCCTCCACCGGTACGATCGAACTCGATGGGCGCATCATCAGCGATCCACGGCACACCGTGCCCCCGGAGCATCGATCGGTGGGCTTCGTGTTCCAGGGGCATGCACTCTTCCCGCACCTCACTGTGCAGGGCAACATCGCTTTCGGTCTTCGGCACCTGGTCAGGCAGGAACGGGAACGCGTGGTGAAGCATCACCTCGACCTGCTTGAACTCGATGGCCTCGCGGATCGTTATCCGCACGAGATCAGTGGCGGCCAGCAACAGCGTGTGGCCATCGCACGATCCTTGGCCCGCGGCCCGAAACTCCTGCTCATGGACGAACCCTTCAGCGACCTCGATGGTATGACGCGCGCCCGGGTACGCACTGAGGTGAAGGACTTGTTGAAGCGTACCGGAACGGCGGCGATCATCGTGAGCCACGATGCACAGGATGCCGCACACATCGCCGATCGCATCGTGGAACTGGACCGCGGTGTGCTGAAGCCCGAACCGGTGGCCGCGATCCGCTGAACGCGTGTATCCCGATGAACAGCGATCGCCTTGCACAACTTCAAGCCATGCTGGCCGATGAGCCGGGCGATGTTTTCCTGCGGTACGCGATCGCCTTGGAGCATAAGCGCCTCGGTGACTTCGATCGTGCCGTCGGTGAACTGGAAGGATTGATGCGAGAGGTTCCAGCCCATATTGCCACCTACTACCAACTCGCGTTGCTGCTGGCCGATACCGGCAGGACGATCGATGCCGTGAACGCCTGTGAGGCCGGCATGCTGCAATGCCTCGTGGTGGGCGATCGCAAGGCGCGTGGCGAACTGAACGAGCTGCGCACCTCGCTCATGGATGCGTTCGAATGAAACGGGTGACGCGATGGCTGATCGCCACCGGGATCGCCGCAACACTGTGCGCCATCCTGCTCTATTTCGCCCACCCGTGGTTGGCCATCACGGAACGAAGTGGCGGCAAGGTGATGGTGGTGGAGGGATGGATGGATGATGATCATGTTTTTGAAGCCGCCCGGCTGTTCAAGGAAGGAGGCTACGAACGGGTCTACACAACAGGCACTACACGGCCTTTCGCGTACTACCTCTCTCCCGGCGAACGGATCGGGATCAATGCATTGCCCCGGGACATCACCGCGCTGGAGATGGGTGTTGCGGGACTGCCGGCTTGCAGTGTGGTCGTTGTGTCCGGTGGCGACACGTTGCTGCATGTGCCTGTTTCGGAACAGGTCACCACGCACGGTATCGATCGGAAGGACCCTCTGGTGGATCTGCGGATCATCGCTGAACCACCATACCCGCAGCCGGGGCCTCCATCGATCTTCATCCATTCGTTGCGGCTCAACGGCCACAATGCGCATGACCTCGGCATAGCAGTGCGGATCCTCATGCCCGACAGCACCGTGCACAGCGGGGAGCCCACCTATGCTGAGCATTGCGCGAGGGTCTTGGAGGAGGCCGGCATTGCGCATCCGGCCATTGAGACCGTACCCGCTGGCGGCGATCCGGTCAGCCGCTCGTGGGCAAATGCAGCAACGTTGGCCTTCCATCTTAAGGGTCGGGGCATCACCGCGCTGGATGTGGTAACGCTCGGTATACATGCGCGGAGGTCGCGCGCGCTGTACCAGGAAGCCCTCGGCCAGACCGTTGTGGTCGGCGTGATCGCCCTGCCCGACCCCGAATGCCCGGCCGACGGGTGGTGGAAGTCGGGCAAGGGTTGGTATTTCATGCTCAAGGAGCTCGCAGGAAGCCAGGAAGCGCGCGCGGTGGAGGTGTCCAGGTAACTTGGCGGTCCCACTCAACCACGTTCTCGATCGTGCTACGCTGCCTTCCGCTGCTCCTGTTGCTCTTTGCCCATGCCGTAAAGGCACAGGACACCCTGCGGGTGATGGCGTACAACCTGTTGGATTTCCCGGATCCGAACCCGGCCGGAAAAGTGGATACACTGGCCGGTATCCTGGCGTGGCATCCTGTGGATCTGCTCATCGCAGAAGAAGTCCATGATGCGAACGGTGCCCAAATGGTGCTGGACCAAGCGCTCAATGCCAACGGCGTGGATCGGTTCAGCATGGCCACCTTCATCCCCCAACAGAGCGCATCGTGGACGACGATCAAACTCACCCAGATCATCTACTACGATCACAACAAGCTGGGCCTGCGCGATCAAACCTTTCTCTACACGGACGTGCGGGACATCAACGTGTACACGCTCTATCTGCGCGACAATGGGATCTTCCAAGGCGACACCACCTTCATCACCGTGGTCGGGCTTCACCTGAAGGCGAGCAACGATCAATCGGACATTGATGATCGGACGAACATGGTCGGGATCCTGATGGATCATCTGGCCACCCTACCCGCCGGTCGGCACGTGATCATCGGGGGCGACTTCAACATCTACACCGGCAACGAAACGGCGTTCTCAACACTGCTCACACAAGCTGGCAACATCCAGATCGCCGATCCGCTCGACCTCGGCGGGTCGGATTGGTATGGAAGCTCGTACGCCGGTATTTGCACACAGAGCACCCGTGTGAACACGCTCTTCGGCGATGGGGCCGGCGGTGGACTCGACGACCGCTTCGATATGCTGCTGACCAGTGACGAACTGCTGAACGGCGGATCCGACCTCCACCTGGTCCCCGGCTCCTACCGCCCCTTGGGAAACAGCGGTACGTGCTGGAACGACAACATCACCGACTGCAGCACTTCGCAAACGCCCTACAGCATTCTGCGCAAGCTCTACTACATGAGCGACCACCTGCCGATCACCCTGAAATTGGCCAGCAACACCGTGCTGGGCATTCAAGCGCAAGCCAACCAAGGGACAGGCGCCGCAACCATGGTCCAAGCCGGCCGGGGCGTGCGCATTGCGAACTGCCATGGTCGTGCAGCCTTCGCATTGTTCGACATGAACGGGCGTTCGATCCTCCAAGAGCATATGCTGGGAACGCCGGGAAGCCGCACCGTTGCACTTCCGGACGATCTGCATGGCGCCTTTGTTGCGCGACTTGTTTCCACCAGCGACGCGCTTGCCTTGCGCGTCGTGTTGGAATGATCCCCGATGGAGCGCACCTTGCTACGCCCTAACATAACTCCCCCGACAAGTCGGAATCCCATGCCCAGCAACAGACCCGGACCTGACGAAGTAGCGCCCTATTATGTGGCGTACATCCAACGTGCCGACGGCGTTAGCCTGCACCACGCGCTGGGCCATGCTTCGGCCATCCTGCATAAAACGCTCGACGGCGTGAAAGGCGACAAAGCGGAATACCGTTATGCCGAAGGCAAGTGGACCATCAAGGACATCCTGCAACACCTGATCGACTGCGAGCGCATCTTCGCCTATCGCGCGTTGCGCTTTGCGCGCCAGGACAGCACAGAGTTGCCGGGGTTCGATGAGAACGACTACGCCGCCAGCAGCAGCACCGAGCGGCGGAGCATCGCCGATCTGCTGGACGAGCACGACATGGTGCGCACCGCCACCGAGAAACTCTTCGAGAGCTTCAGTCCCGACATGTTGCTGCGACAGGGCAAGGCGAACGGACAGAACGTGAGCGTCCGTGCCTTGGGCTGGATCATTGCCGGGCATGCCGTGCACCATGCCGCGGTGATCCGCGAACGCTACCTGCAACCGCATGCGAAGCATTGACAGCTGGTTCGGCGAGTACAGCGAGAACCATCGCAACGCGACCAACATCGCGATCCATTGGGTGTGCGTGCCTGCGATCTTCTTCAGTGTGATCGGCCTGCTGGCGAGCATCCCGCCCACCCACCTGCCATGGCTGGGCCTGGTCCCATGGGCCAAGGTGGTGATCGCGATCGCGCTCATCTTCTTCTACTTGCGGCTTTCGATCCCGATCACCATCGGCATGGCCGTGGTCAGCTACGCCTGCCTGTTCATTGTGCGTTGGCTCGATGTGCACGCACCTTGGCCGCTGTGGGCGATCAGCCTGGTGATCTTCGCTGTGGCCTGGGTCGGCCAGTTCTATGGCCACAAGGTCGAGGGCAAGAAGCCGAGCTTCCTGAAGGATCTGGCGTTCCTGCTCGTGGGACCGGCATGGCTTGTGGGGAAGGTGTACAAACGGATCGGTATCCCTTACTGATCCATGGGTGCGCTCGCCCCAAGTGTTCCGAAGTAGCGCCCACTGGCTGGGTTCCCGTCGGTGACTTGCGGAGTTGTTCCGAAAATGTCCCGCAGCTCCTTCACCACCACATCCGGTTCCACCAGCGCCTGACCGAACAGATCCGATCGGGCAGTGTTCCCGAGGAACAGGAACTGCTCCCGCACCGCTTTCAGTCCTACGAGGCGTTCATCCCCGCCGGTGAAATCCTGCACGCTCGGCGTTGATGGTATTTCCGCGATCATGCCCCAAGCGTCGGCGTTGCTGGCCCTGGACAGTATCGTCTCCAGATCCACGGCAATGTTCTCCTTGCCCTTCAGGTCGGAGAAGACATAGTCGCCACCTGCATCGGTGATGAGCTGCGCCATGTAGCTATCGCCGGGCGGGACCCACCATTGACCGTTCCAATGGCTGCCGAAAAGCACCTTCGGCCGCTTGCCGTTGCCTGCTGTTGGCTTCGCCTTCGCGTATCGATCGGCGATGCCTGCGTAGATACTGTCCGCCTCGCGTTCCTTGCCCAGCAACGCACCGAAGAACGTCAACCACTCGGCGCGGCCCAGCGGATCGGCCTCCAAGTATTCGGCCACCAACGCGAGCGGCACGCCCGCGATCTCCTTCTCACCTGATGTGCGTCCGAACGGATAGCCTAGCACCAGGTCAGGGCTGAGCGCAATGATGGCTTCGCGGTCCGCACCGTCGGCCGTGCTGATCGGCTTTACCTCACCGCTTGCCATGCGCTTCTTCATTTCCACATCGCGCACGTGGTCCAGGTAGGCTGCGCCCACGATCCGATCCGTGCAGCCCAACGTACTGATGTAAGGCAGGTGCGTCGTGCTCAACACCACGAGCCGCTGCACCGTACGATCACCGGGCCCTACGGTGAGATCACTGATGGTATCGCGATGTTCCGGATCGGCGAAAACGAGCAAGCGCCGCATGGATCCATTGCGCAGAACGGTGAAATGCTGAGCAACCTCCGGCCTCACTTCGTTCCAAACGGATCCACCCGTGGTTGGACTTTCCGGCGCCGTGCAACCCACCATTGCAGCAAGGCACAACAACGGTCCGGTGTTCAGCACGCGCTTGCGCAGCAACCGTCGGTGGGTCATGTCGAAAGGTAGCCGCGTGCTTCGCGTTAGCATGACGAAGCCCCTCCTGTTCGGGGAGGGGCTTCGCGCGATCCATCAGCACATCAGGCTTTCACTGCGCTCTTGGGTGCGGCCGCCAGGATCTCCGGGCTCACACCGTCAGCGTACTTCTTGAAGTTGTCGTTGAAGGCCTTGGCCAGCCTATCAGCGGCTTGATCATAGGCTTCCTTGTTCTTCCATGTGTTCCGCGGATCGAGGACTTCCACAGGAACGTTCGGGCATGTGTTGGGTTGGCTGACACCGAACACCGGATGCTGCTTGTATTCCACCTTGTCCAATTCCCCTTTCAGCGCTGCCGTGATCATGGCCCGTGTGAACTTCAACTTCATACGATCGCCGGTGCCGTACGCCCCACCGCTCCAGCCGGTGTTCACCAACCAGATACGCACATCGTGTTCCTTCATCTTCTTGCCCAACATCTCGGCGTACTTGCCCGGATGCAACGGCAGGAAGGGTGCGCCGAAGCAGGCGCTGAACACGGTCTTCGGTTCCGTGATCCCCGCTTCGGTACCAGCCACCTTTGCAGTGTAACCACTGATGAAGTGGTACATCGCCTGGCCGGCGCTCAGCTTGCTGATGGGCGGCAACACACCGCTGGCATCGCAGGTGAGGAAGAAGATGTTCTTCGGATGGCCGCCGCTGCTGGGTACCGCGATGTTGCTGATGTGTTCAATGGGGTAGCTCACCCGCGTGTTCTCCGTCTTGGATCCATCCGCGAAGTCCACTTCGGTGGTATCTTCCTTGAAGACCACGTTCTCCAGCAACGCGCCGAATTTGATGGCGTCCCAGATCTGCGGCTCCTTTTCGCGGCTCAGGTCGATGCACTTCGCGTAGCAACCGCCTTCGAAATTGAACACACCGTGCTCGCTCCATCCGTGCTCGTCATCGCCGATCAGCTGGCGATCGGGATCGGCGCTGAGCGTTGTCTTGCCGGTGCCGCTGAGGCCGAAGAACACCGCCGTATCGCCACCACTGCCGATGTTGGCCGAGCAGTGCATGCTCAGCACGCCCTTCTCATGGGGCAGCACATAATTGAGCACCGTGAAAATGCCCTTTTTGATCTCGCCCGTGTAACCCGTACCACCGATGATGATGGTCTTCTTGGTGAAGTTGAGGATGGCGAAGTTGTGCTGGCGCGTGCCGTCGATCGCGGGGTCGGCACAGAAGCCCGGGGCGCAGATGATATGCCAGTCCGGCACGAAGCTGTCGAGTTCCTCGCGTTTCGGACGCAGGAACATGTTGCTCGCGAACAGGGCGCTGGCGGGTTGCTCCGCTACAACACGGATGTTCAGTTTGAAGCTGGGATCGGCGCAGGCCGTAGCGTCCTTCACATATACCGTGCGGCCCTGCAGGTAACCACAAAGCTTGCTCTGCAACAGGTCGAACTTCACAGGGTCGAAGGGGATGTTCACGTCGCCCCACCACACGCTGCCTTCGGTGTTGGCATCCTTCACACAGAATTTGTCCTTGGGGCTCCGGCCGGTGAATTCGCCCGTGTCGATCGCCAGTGCGCCGCTGTCGGCGAACATGCCCTGACCGGTCATCACGGCTTCCTCGATCAGCTCGGCGGGTTCCAGGTTCCAATAGATCTCACCCACGCGGCCCAGGCCAATGGAGGCGAGGTCCGCATTCTTCGGTTTCTTACCGAACTCGTTCATGTGCTTCGTTTTGGTTCTTCTTGACGTCCCCAATACCTGTCGGTGGAAGGGGCGGCAAATGTAAACGGCGTTGGCAACGACGTCCAGAACGAAGCTCAACCCTTGCGCAGCGCTGCCA
Organism: Flavobacteriales bacterium; assembly: GCA_049289815.1. GTDB lineage: Bacteria > Bacteroidota > Bacteroidia > Flavobacteriales_F > PHOS-HE28 > PHOS-HE28. The sequence goes on along the minus strand of JBATMK010000232.1, from coordinate 1,168 downwards.
CCAACAGGACCACCCAGCCGGCCAGGAAAAGCGCGCCACCCAACGGGGTGATAGGCCCGAGAACGGGTGTAAGGCCTTCGATCCCAAGGACGTCACGAGTCGCCAGTAGGTAAAGCGAACCGCAGAACAGAAGGATGCCTCCAACGAAGAAGACGCGCACAAGGGAAACCAAGCGCGCCGGAAGTCTTGCATCGGCCGTGGAAAGCCACAGCAATGCGAGTCCATGGTAGAACTGGTACTTGACCGCCGTTTCCCAGATCGCCCGATGATCCGCAGCAACGCCTTTCAGTTCCAGCGCATGCGCTCCGTAGGCACCCAGACCAACGGACATCAAGAGTATCCCGGAGGCCCAGGCCAGGGTGCGTTTGTTCATGGCAGCGCGAAGATGCATCAAGTGAAGACATACCGTGATACTGGTAGAAAGGACATTGGACCCCTTCGGGAACCCCTGTAAATACCGGCATCAGGGGATGGATGGAGGCGTCCCCGCGCCAACACTTTTGGGTCAGCAAGAACGACTTCCCGACTTCGCTCGAAATGACGGATCCAAGCGGCACGAAGATCACCTCCAGAAACTGAACAAAACCCCCAAGCCATGAAAACCCTCACTTCACACCTGATCATGATCGGATCCATCGCCATGTTGGCCAACACCCCAACTCCGCTGATGGCACAGGACATGGTGGCGCAAGCGAACACGGGCAATGAGGTGGATCGCCTCAGCACCCGCCTTGATGAGAACACGGCGGCCCAGCCAGCAAGGATCGATTTCGTTGACGCGCATTTCGCGAGGGTGCCATACAACGGCGACGCATTCCTGCGCACCACCACTCCACTTTGCTCAGGCACCTTCAGCGTGCGGGTGGTTGATGCCAACGGCACCCTGCGCATGACCGGTTCCTATGCCGACGCCAACCTCACCATTCCCAACGGCCCCTTCGCCTATTTCTATGACAACGGTGCCATCGAAAGCTCAGGCAGCTTCAGCAAGGGCTCGAAATCAGGGACGTGGGAACGCTACACGGACCAAGGCCGCCGACTGGCCGACCGCGAGTACTCGGGCTTGGACGTTGACCGGTTGCTCGAACAGAACGGATTGGTCGCCTATGCGCGCACCATGAAGTGAGCAGCACCCACGGAACGGCGAGGCCCCCGACACGTCGGGGGC
>JBATMK010000231.1:0-13994 GCA_049289815.1 Flavobacteriales bacterium | reverse complement strand
GATATGCTGGCCGGTTACTACCAGGACCCGATCAACCTGAACCGTGCTGATGCGGAGGAACTCGGCAGCCTTCAACTGTTGAACGACGGGCAGATCGGTGCGCTGCTCGCACACATCGCCGATCAAGGCCGGTTGCTCAGCATCTATGAACTTCAAACGATCGATGGCTGGGATGCGCGCACGATCCAATTGGTGCGGCCTTTTGTTGTTGTTCGCGAGAACGACAAACGCACGCAGTCCTCGTTCAAGGAGATCATGAAGAACGCCTCGCATGAAGTGATCGTGCGCAGCGTGCTCAACGTGGAGGAGCGCCAGGGCTTCATGGACCGCGACAATGTTTTCGGTCGCGACTACACCGATCCGGACGGGGATGCTTTGCCGGACTTCACTGATGCGCAAGTGGTGCAAACATTGCGCGACGATGGCAAGGTCTATTTGGGCAGCCCGATAAAGCTCTATGCACGGTACCGCTTCCGCTATCGGCAGAACATCAGTTTCGGGATCACGGCGGAAAAGGACGAGGGCGAGGAGTTCTTCCGGGGCACGCAGAAACAGGGCTTCGACTTCTATAGTGCGCACTTGTTCGTGCGCAACATCGGGCCGGTGAAGGCTTTGGCCATCGGCGATTATCAGGCCCAATTCGGGCAAGGGCTCACGTATTGGAGCGGGCTCGCCTTCGGCAGCAAGAGCGCGTACACCATGAACGTGAAGCGCAACGCGGGCGGCTTGTTGCCGTACGCGAGCGTGAACGAGAACCTTTTCCTGCGCGGCATCGGTGCAACGGTGGGTGTTGGGAAGTCGGTTGAGATCACCGCTTTCTACAGCCAGCGCAAGTTGGATGCGAACACCGACAGCGCGGCCACGGACGACAACAGCGGGGACGATGTAGGATTGATCTTCAGTTCGTTCCAAGAGGACGGACTGCACCGCACACCGAACGAATTGGAGAAGAAGGATGCACTGGATGCGCGCACCATCGGTGGGCACCTGCGGTACAAACGCAAGGCGATGAGCATCGGTGCTACCGTGGCGAACATTTCGTTCAGCACGCCGTTGGTCCGCGATACACGACCATACAGCCAGTTCGAGTTCCAGGGATCGGAGAACACCACCATGGGCGTGGACCTGAACTGGCTGTGGCGCAACGTGAGCGTGTTCGGTGAGGTGGCGCGCAGCACCAGCGGGGGAGTTGCCTTCAACGTCGGTACCCTGCTGGCTTTGGACAAAGCCGTGTCCTTGGCTGTGGTGTACCGCGATTACCAGCGCGACTTCCACGGGCTGGTGAGCACCGGCTTTGCAGAAGGCAGCAGTCCATGGAACGAACGCGGTATCTACACGGGGATCGAGATCAAGCCCAACCGCGATTGGTTGGTGAACGCCTATTTCGATCGCTTCAGTTTCCCTTGGTTGCGCTACCTGACCGACGCGCCGAGCGACGGTTATGAGGCACTTGTGCAAGTGACCTGGAGACCAAGCAAGAAAGCTGAACTGTACGTGCGGGCGCGGTACCAGGACAAAGCGAAAAACACCGCCGATGAAGTTGAAGGCATCGACTTCCTGGTGCGCACGGAACAATGGAACTACAGGTTCAACGCGAGCTACAAGGTGACGGATGCCATTGGCCTGCGCACTCGTGCCGAGGCGATCAACTACCAGCGCGGTGAAGGATCCTTGCAGCACGGGTTCCTGATCTACCAGGACTTCGTGAGCCGCCCATTGCGAAGCGTGTTCGAGTACACCTTGCGCGTTGCGCTCTTCGATACCGACGACTACGACACGCGCGTTTATGCTTACGAGAACGACATCATCGGGCTCTTTTCCATTCCGCCGTACTACGGACGTGGCATGCGGTGGTATGCCATGGTCCGGGCCACACCCTTGCGGCGCGTGGATGTATGGTTGCGTTATGGCGCTTGGTTGTACAACAACCAGGACCGGTACAGCAGCGGCCTGCAAGAGATCAGTGGCGATGTGCGCAGCGAGGTGAAGCTGCAAGTGCGGGTCATGTTCTGACCGCACCGGCCGCACCTCACCCTGCCCTATCCCTCGGAGAGGATCAGAGTACAACGCCAAGCCATTGTGAGCTCTTCCAATGCACAGTGTAGATCCCCACGTACTCGGTTGTTACGAGCGAGGCCCGATCGGACCGTCAGACCCTCTCCTTCGGAGAGGGCAGGGTGAGGCCAAAGAAAAAGAGGTCAACCGGTGTTGACCTCTTTCCCTGCCACGCCTCGTGGCCCTCACATCCCGTCGGCACTCCTGTGCCAACCTAATACCGCGTCAGTTCCGCGGTTCCTCCAGGATCCTGTGCGCCAGGTCCAGGATACGAGTATCGTCCAACGCCACCACTCCGCCATCAGGACCGCCTTCCAGATGCACGCCCATACTCTTTCCTTCGTTGTGGTTGAAACCCCCGAAGTAGTTCCAAACGGTCTCCACGTTCATGTCAAGTTCACTGGCGATCCGGTGGATGCTGCCGTCCGGAAGGCGGTCCTTGATTCGGCGCAGTTCGTTGAAAGTGATGTTCATGGGTGTTGGGTTTTGGGTTTCCGGCCCGGTTGCCGGGTTACGTTTCTGGCCGTCCTAAGTTAAAGCCGTGCTTCCGGCATTCTCTAGTTGTTGAAGGATTTTTTTTCGGGGTTCGACCGGTCCTCCGGTACCTTTCCAACCATGCTGCCGCCGAAGCAATGGCCCTTGCTTGTCTTGGCTTTCTGGCATGGGCCGTTGGCCGCGCAACAATTCAACATTCGGGTCTTCGGCGTTGAATCGGGGTTGCCCAGCGCGACCGTGGATGCCCTTCAAGAGGATAGCCTGGGGAATCTATGGGTCAATACCGCCGGTGGGCTCTGTCGCTTCGATGGCCACCGGTTCGAACCCTGGGGCAAGGCAGCACCTGCACCACCGGAAGAGATCCTTCCGACCCGGGACCCGAACGACTCCACATTCCATATCGCATGCTTCGCCCAAGTGGGCCCCGGTGGTCCAGCGCCGCCACAAGCACGGCTTACCGATCGACATGGCAACGTATGGGAAGGCCGCACCGATGGTGTCACACGGACCGGGCCGTCGGGTGTTCTCCGACTGGATGCACGCAATGGGCTCGGCCATAGCGATGTGCTTTGCATGCACGAGGACCGTAGCGGCGCGATCTGGATCGGCACAGCGTTCGGTGGCCTTGCCCGTTTCACAGGCGACGCCTGCGTCAATTTCACTGAGCGGGATGGTTTGAACGCACGAACGGTCAGCGCGATCATCAGGACGGACGATGGCACATTGTGGATCGGCACCAGTGGCGGAGGTGTGGCACGACTTGATACCTCGGGCGTGCGCTCGTTCGGTCGCCGCGATGGATTGGCCGATGCCTACGTGACCTGTCTCGCGGAGCATGCGGACGGGTCGCTGCTTGTCGGCACTGTGGCCCACGGCCTCTACCGTTGGAACGGGTCGCGCTTCGAGCAACCTTCTTGGGCCAGCACATTGACGAACACACGCATCAACCGGATCCGCACGATCGGCGATAGTGTCCTCTGGGTCGCGGCGGAGGCAGGATTGTTCAGGGCCACCGGCAATGGCGCGCTGCAACGCTGGAGCAACTACTCGGAAGCCGCAACCGATGTGCTCGTGGACGGGGAACGGACGTGGATAGGGGGCGAGGCCGGCTTGGGCTATGAGGTCAACGGCCGTCCCGTGCCATACCGCGACCGCGACCGTGACTTGCCGAGCGGTGTGCAAGTGAACGCGCTGGCCAAGGATGCGAACGGCAACATCTGGGCGGCTACCGATGGAAGCGGTCTTTGGCGGATCACCGATCATGGGTTGAAGCAGTTCCTCATAGTGGATGGATTGAGCAGCGATCGCGTTGAGCAAGTGTTGCTCGATGCCTTGGACAACGTTTGGGTGGGTACCGCCCGCGGCTTCGACATGCTGGAATTCGATGTGCTGCAGGAGCGCCTGCTCAACGTTCGGCACTATGGCACTGACGATGGCTTCATCGGTCTTGAAGCGTTCCGCAATGCCTGCTTCCTCGATACCGACAGCACACTCTGGTTCGGAACGGTAAATGGCGCAACACACTTCGACCCGGAGCGCGTGGTGAGCATCGAAGCCGCGCCGCTCACGCGCATCACCCAGTTGCTGCTCAACTATGAAGAGGCCGATTGGAAGCCGTGGTGCTCGAGCATCGGGAAGGATGGTCTGCCCATCGGGCTGGTGCTTCCCTACAACAAGAACCACTTGACCTTCGGCTTCCTCGGGTTGTCGCTGGCGAATCCCGAGAAGGTGAAATACCAGTTCATCCTCGAAGGCCACGACCCCGACTGGTCACCGGTGGGCGGAGAGGAACGGGCCACCTACTCGAACATCGCGCCAGGCACGTACACCTTCAAAGTGATCGCGCGCAATGCCAGTGGTATCTGGAACGAAGAGCCCGCCGCGCTCACCTTCACCATTGAACCGCCGCTCTGGAAGACGGCCGGGTTCCTGTCGATCTCGGGGGCGACGTTGTTGCTCACGCTGTATGGCTTCATACGATTGCGCACGCGGCGCTTGCGCCGGGCCGCGCAACAACTCGAAAGCATGGTGGATGAGCGCACCAAGCAATTGGCCGAAGAGAAACGCCACAGCGACGAACTGCTGCTGAACATCCTTCCGGCCAGCACTGCCGCCGAACTGAAGGCGAAGGGAACGGCCGATGCCCACCGATATGAGCATTGCACGGTGCTCTTCAGCGACTTCAAGGGGTTCACGCATTTCAGCGAAGGCATGGCGAGCGACAAGCTGGTGGCCGAACTGGACCGCTTCTTCCGCGCGTTCGACCGGCTGTGCGACGGGCACCGGATGGAGAAGATCAAGACCATCGGCGATGCTTACATGTGCGTTGCCGGTGTGCCGAACGAGGACCCTGAGCATGCGATGAACGCCACGCGCATGGCGCTGGCAATGCTATCGGAAGTACAACGCATCAATACCGAACGCGCCGCGGAAGGTCAGGAGGCATGGCCCATCCGCATCGGCTTGCACAGCGGCCCGTTGACGTCCGGAGTAGTAGGCGAGAAGAAATTCGCCTTCGACATCTGGGGCGGCACCGTGAACCTGGCCAGCCGCATGGAAAGCAGCGGTGAGGCCGGCCATGTGAATTGCAGCGGGGCCACGTACGCCCTGATCATGGACCGGATGCGCTGCACCCCGCGTGGTCCCGTTCGCGTTAAGGGAAGGGGCGAGGTGCACATGTATTTCGTGGAAGGGAAGAGGGTACCCGATTAGATCGGGATTTTCATCCTTCGTCGAGGACCCCTCAGGACGACGGATCGGTGCAGGAGGTCAACCTTTCCAAACGAACGCCGCATCGGGCACTTCCCACTTCTTACCCGTCTCGTCCACCACGGCAACGCGCACGGTGAATGTTGTTCCGGCGGGCAGGTTGCTGATCATCTTCTTCATCGCCGGCGTGAGCGTTCCGTTCGTGCCGGTCAAAGCTTCCTGCTTGGCCTCACAATTCTTGATGCATACCGAAAGGCTGGTGATGCGGGCAGTGGGTACACAACCCACCAGCTTCACCTCATCGGTGGTCTTCCATTGGGCGAGCGTTACATCGCCGGTGGCTTTACCGCATACTTGGATGCGCGGAGGTCCGCCGTCTTCGTTCAATGTGTTCGCAGGTATGGTGCAGGTGAGCACCGTTGCGGCGTTGCTGGCGTTCGGCATGGCGAAGGCCAGGGAGAGAGTGATGGTGAGAAGGTATGCGTACATGATGCTTGGGTGTTGGTCCAATGCATTAATGCAGTACCCCTGGATCGGTAACGTTCAATTCCCTTCTTCCCCGTCCTTGTCCTCACCGCTGAACACACTGCCCATCATATCGCTGAACCGGGTGCCATCGAACAACTGGCGGCGGCCCAAGCGGCTGTGCTCTGCCAGGCCGTGCAACACGAAATCGGCCCAGAGCGGCAACTCGTCGGCATTCAGGTATTTGTGCTTGGTGCCCACCAGTTCCATGAGGCCCGGAACGGTGTTCAGCGTTCCGCGGTAGAGGGTATCGCTCGCTTCGTTCAACAGGTCCACCTCGTGCTCATCGAAATGTGACACAATGGCCGCAAATGGATCGACACCGCTCGCCGACTTCCGCTTCTTTATCGCATCGGGGAAGAGTTCCTTGAACACGTTCCGCAAACTGAGCGTGAGCAGATGCTGTGCGACTTTCGTCGGTCCTTCCTGCTCACCTTCATACACCAGTTCGATCTTGCCCGTGATCGCCGGGATCACAGCGAAAAGGTCGGCGATGCGCACCACCGTGCGCTTTTCACCGGTGCGCAACGTGCGCAGTTCGGCCGAGCTGATCACACTTTCCAATGCGCTGATGGTGAGCCGTGCGCTCACACCGCTCTTCTTGTCCACGAACTCGCTGTCGCGCGCTTCCATGGCGATGCGTTCGATGAGCACGCGGATGAGGTCGGGCAGCATCACACGTTGCAGCTGCTCCTTGGTCGATCGCGCTTCCTGTGCGGTGATCCGCATGCCCAGCTCAAGGGTCGGGGGATAATGCGTGAGGATCTGCGACTGGATACGGTCCTTCAGCGGGGTAATGATCGCGCCGCGGTTGGTATAGTCTTCCGGGTTGGCGGTGAAAACGAATTGGATGTCGAGCGGCAAACGCAGCTTGAACCCGCGGATCTGCACATCGCCCTCCTGCAGGATGTTGAACAATGCCACTTGGATGCGCGGCTGGAGGTCCGGTAGCTCGTTGATGACGAAGATGCCACGGTGGCTGCGCGGTACCAGTCCGAAGTGGATCACGCGCTCATCGCCGTAGTCCAGCTTCAGGTTGGCGGCTTTGATCGGGTCACTGTCGCCGATCAGATCGGCAACGGTGACATCCGGTGTAGCGAGTTTCTCGGTGTAGCGTTGGTCGCGGTGCACCCAGGCGATCGGTGTGGCGTCGCCGTGCTGGGCGATCAGTTCCTTGGCGAACCGTGAGATCGGGCTGAACGGATCGTCGTTCACCTCGCTGCCTTGCACAATGGGCATCCACTCGTCAAGCAACTGCACAAGCGATCGCGCCATGCGCGTCTTCGCTTGTCCGCGCAGGCCAAGGAGGTTGATGCTGTGCCCGCTAAGGATGGCGCGCTCCAAGGCAGGCACCACGGTGTGTTCATATCCATGAATGCCTTCGAAGAGGGGCTTCTTCGCCTGGATCCGGGCAATGAGGTTGGCGCGCAGCTCGGCCTTCACGCTGCGGCTTTGCCAACCGCTCTTCTTCAATTCGCCGAGGGTCTTGGAATTCATGCGAGGATGAGTTGGGGCGCGTCATGACGCGCCCGTACCGATGGATCTATGAGGCTTTGCGGTTGGATGTGTGATCGCGGAACACCATATCGGCGAGGCCTTGCAGGCCGGTGTAGAACGCGCGTCCCTGGTTGGCTTCGGTGAAGCGTTCGATGAAACGTTGCAGGTAGGTGTCCTGGGCGATCATGAACGTGGTGATGGGAATGTGGGCCTTGCGCGCGCGCACCGCGGCATCGAGTGTTCGAGCAACAATGAAGTCGTCGAGGCCCACGCTGTTCATGTAGTACTCACCATCGTATTTGATGCAGCTCGGCTTGCCGTCGGTGATCATAACGATGCGGCGGTTCTTCAGCTTGCGGCGGCGAAGGATGTCCATGCTCAATTCCAGCCCCGCAACGGTGTTCGTGTGGAACGGTCCCACCTGCAGGTAGGGCAGGTCCTTCAGGCTCACCTGCCATGCATCGTTGCCGAACACCACGAAGTCCAGCGTGTCCTTGGGATAACGTCGCTTGATGAGTTCGGCTAATGCCATGGCCACCCTCTTGGCGGGTGTGATACGGTCCTCCCCATACAGGATCATGCTGTGGCTGATGTCGAGCATGAGCACCGTGGCGCATGCGCTCTGGTGTTCCGTCTCGATCACCTCCAGATCGTCCTCGCTCAATTGAAGATCGTCCACGTTCCGCTGTTGCGCGTTGCGGATGCTGTCGCTCATGGCGACCTGCTCGATGCGATCGCCGAAGCGATAGGTGCGGCGATCGCTTGTGGGCTCATCACCTTCCCCTACTTTCCGCAGGCCATGTGCGCCTCGATCGCTTTTCTTCAACTTGCCGAAGACCTGGTCGAGCGCACGTTCGCGGATCAACTGCTCGGCCTTGCCGGTAAGCGGTGTCTTGCCGCCCTTCGTAGGCGGATCACCGATGATGCCCTTCTTCCGCAGATCATCCTTGAAGTTCTCCAGCGTGTATTCCTTGCTGAAGAGCGGCTGCTCCTTGTCGATCTCCTTCATCCAGTCGAACGCTTCTTCCACGTCGCCGCTGGTGTGCGTGAGCAGTTCAAGGAACAATGGCAGCAGCTTCTCGAAGGGCGTGCGATCGTCCTGCGGGGCGATGTACTTCGTGAAGCGGGTCCCGAGCATGTCCATCCCCGACTTCCGGGGGGATGAAGGTAGCGGGGCTGAGGGGGTTGAACAGGCGCGGCGGTCATCCCTTTACCACAATTGAAGTATTGCCGGCGGCACCGGGTGCAAGGACTTTTGCCGCGCTCCTTTCCCGAGCTGCACCGTGTCACGAACGCTTCTCCTTTCCAGTTTGCTTTTCCCGGTTTGCGCCATGGCGCAGGTCCTTACCCCGGAGGACTCTCTTACAGCAGGCCTCATCCAGCGCGATGCCGCCACGGTGGTGAGCGGCTATGGTGAAGTGAAGGTGATGGCCGATCTGCGCAATGGCACGGGCACGGCCAACCTGAGCCGCGCGGTGATCTTCCTGGGCCATCGCTTCAACAAGCACATCAGCTTCCTCAGTGAGTTGGAATTGGAGGATGCCAAGGTGGCCTTCGGCGAGGATGGTGGCAGCAGCGGCGAGATCGCCTTCGAGCAGCTCATGCTCAAGTTCGATCTCACACGTGATCTTTACATCACCGGTGGTTTGATGTTGCCGCGGTTGGGCATCATGAACGAGAACCACCTGCCTGTAACCTACAACGGTAACGATCGGCCGTTGGTGGAAACACTGGTGTTGCCCAGTACCTGGCGGGAGATCGGCGTGATGCTCTGGGGCCGCAGTCCCAAGTTGGGCGGCCTCAACTGGAACCTCGGCGTGGTGAACGGATTGAACGCGTCGGGTTTCGTTAACGGCAGCGGATTGCGGGAGGGCAGGAGCGAGGGCAGCAATGGTTCCGCTGCGAACCTTGCTGGTACTGGAGCGCTGCTGCACTATGCCGGGAAGTTCCGCTTGCAGGCGAGTGGTTACTACGGCGGTGCTGCCGGTCTATCGCCACGAGAGGCCGACAGCCTGCAATTGCAGAGCGGTGTGTTCGGCACGCCCATCGGTATTTGGGAAGCGCATGCGCAGTACAGTTCACCGCTGGTAACAGCTCGTGTGCTGGGCACGATGGTCAGCATACCGGAAGCGGAGAGCATCAATCGTGCATTTGCCAACAACGCACCCGAAGCCATGATGGGCGCCTATGCCGAGGCGGCCGTCGATCTGATCCAGGCGTTCCACGGAAGTGCCACGCGCGACCTGTGGCTTTTCGCGCGCTACGAGTACGCGAACCTCCAGTACCAACTTCCGGAGAACGGCATCACCAACGGGTTGAACGAGATCACACAGATCGCTGCGGGCCTGAGCTACCTGCCGGTGCGCGGTGTTACGGTCAAGGCCGACGTGGTGGTCCGGACCACTGGTGACCAGAACCCGCAGTTGGTGGTGACACCTTATCCTCAAGTACTGCCCTTCTTCAATACGAACACGTTCGTGAACGTGGGCATGGGGTACAGCTTCTGATGGAACGGCGTGCCTTCATCAAGCAAGGTTGCATGACCTGTCTGGCGTTGGCCGGAGCAGGTGCACTGCTCTCGTTGGAAGGTTGCGCCTCGTTGCCCGTTGTGAAAGTCGAGGCGGCCGAAGATGCCCGAACGATCGCGGTACCGGTTGCAAGCATCGGCCCCGAGGGCATGGCCATCGTGCGGAGCCGATCGCTGAGCAACGACATCCTGGTGGTGCGCAACGCAGAGGGGGCGTACGATGCGCTGTTGATGCGTTGCACCCACCAGGACCAACCGCTCACCGCAACGCGCAGCGGCCTGCACTGTTCCAGCCACGGCAGCGGCTTCGACCTGAAAGGCAACGTCCTCCTCGGGCCAGCCGAACGCAGCCTTACTCGTTACCCGGTCACGATCCTGAGCGATCGATCGGTCATCAGCATCCGAACCAGTTGATCATGAAACATGGCATCCTCATGTCGCTGGCCATTACTGTGGCGCTCGCTTCCTGCCGGAAGGACGACGACCCCGAGCCAACGCCAACACCGACCGCTGACCTCCAACGTGAGATCCTCACGAACTTCAGCGCACGGATCGCCGAGGATCTCTACACGGATCTGGCTGGGCAGACAGTGGAATTGGGAAGCAGTGTCAATGCACTCCAAGGTTCGCTTTCGCAAGGTGACCTTGATGCTGCGCGTACCGCATGGCGCGCTGCCCGCCGCACTTGGGAGCAGAGCGAAGCGCACTTGTTCGGCCCAGTTAGTACGGCCAACTACGATCCCCGCATGGACACATGGCCGGTGAACTATGTCGATCTGGAAGCGATCCTCAGCAATGGCGATCCGTTGGATGAAGCTTACGTGAGCGCGCTGGAAGATGCGCTCAAGGGCTTCCATGCGATCGAGTTCCTGCTCTGGGGCACCGACGGTAACAAGCTGCCCTCTGACTTCACAGCGCGCGAATTCGAATTCCTCAGCGCACTTACGGCCGACCTAAACTCGCTCACCGGTGCATTGGCTGAAAGCTGGGACCCGAACGTGAGCGGGAATTTCCAGGACGACTTCGAGACCGCCGGTGCGGGCAGCACTACGTATCCTACCCAGCTCGCCGCCTTCGGGGAACTTGTGAACGGCATGGCCGGCATCTGTGAGGAAGTCGCGGGCGGAAAGATCGCGGAGCCTTTCCTGTCCCAGGATCCTTCGCTGGAAGAATCGCCCTTTGCCCAGAACTCGTTGATCGACTTCACTAACAATATCCGCGGGGTGGAGAACGTCTACCTCGGTCGCTTCAACAGCAACGGTGCCGGTATCGAGGATCTCGTGCGCGAGCATGACCTGCAATTGGACGGCGAGATCAAGACGCGCATCGCTGCTGCGATCCAAGCGTTGGGCAACATCAGCGTGCCCTTCGGCGAAGCCATCATCAGCGAGCCGGTGCAGGTGCAGAACGCGATCGACGCGATCGACAATTTGGAAAGCATCATCAGCAATGAGCTGATGGCGCTGGTGCAATTGCACGTAACGGACTAGGCGGAAAGTGAACATGTTCGTCCATCACAGACGGAGCATCAGCGTGAAGCTGAACGTGCGCCTGTGCTTTCTCTTCGGCGCGCTCGGGTTTCTGGCCGGTTGCCGGAAACCCGGGCCGTTCGAGGGTGAGGACCTCGATACCGCGCGCTGGTTCAGCGGTGGCTCACAGACCGTGTTCGATCGTGGGACCGGCGCATACAGCCACATCTTCCCCGATCTGGACGGTGCACTGGCCCAAGTGCACGAGATCGGTGATCTGCAGTTCGAGCAGACGTTCGTGAGCGCCCCCGCACCGATCAATCCGGGACTTGGTCCTGTCTTCAACAGTGTGAGCTGCACCAGCTGCCATGTGAACGACGGACGCGCGAGCCCTGAACCGCTCGGCAGCAACTACGTCGGCTTCCTATGGCGCCTCAGCGTGCCCGGTACGGATGCGCACGGTGGGCCCGCGCCTGTCCCCGGTTTCGGTGGACAATTGCAGCAACGCGCGATCGCCGGTGCCCAGCCCGAAGGCCAGATGATCGTGAACTACGGCGAGCAACAAGGCAACTATGCCGACGGCAGCACCTACAGCCTACGTGTTCCATCGTACGAAGTGGGCAATGCCTACACCACATGGCCGGCCGATGCCATGATCAGTCCGCGGTTGGCGCCTGCGGTTTTCGGCCTCGGCCTGTTGGAAGCGATCCCCGAAGCCGACATCGTTTCACGCGCCGATGATGGTGACATGGATGGCAACGGCATCAGTGGCAAGGCGCAGCGGGTCTGGGATCCCGTGCACCAACGCGAAGCCCTCGGCCGCTTCGGGTGGAAGGCCGGTACGCCCAGTGTGCTGGTGCAAACGGCAGGTGCATACCACCAGGATATGGGCATCACCTCGCCGATCTTCCAGATGGAGAGCAGCCAGGGTCAGCCACAGGACGATGGCTACAACGATGACACCGAACTCAGCGACAGTTTGCTGCATGCCGTGGCGTTCTACGTGCGAACACTTGCCGTGCCCGGCCGCCGCGATGCCGATCAGGCCACGGTGCTGGCCGGTGAACAGCTCTTCACCGGCATGGGCTGCACGGGCTGCCATGTACCGGAACAGCGCACCGCTGTGGATGTCTCATTCCCGGCCGTGAGCAACCAGCGGATCTTCCCGTACACCGATCTGTTGTTGCACGACATGGGTGAAGGCCTCGCCGACCATCGTCCCGACTACCTGGCCGATGGCCGCGAGTGGCGCACGCCTGCGCTCTGGGGCATCGGCCTGAGCCAGCAGGTGAACGGCCACCAGGAATTCCTGCACGACGGCCGCGCGCGCGGCATGGAGGAAGCGATCCTCTGGCATGGCGGGGAAGCGGAAGGCAGCAAACAGGCCTTTGTGCAGTTGAGTGCGACGGAGCGGTCTGCTGTTGTGGCTTTCCTGCGCTCGTTGTAGCCCGGCTACATTCGCGGAGCATGCGCTCCATAATTCTCTCCGGAATTCTGCTTGTTGCGTTCACTTCCTCCGCCCAAAGCGGCTGGAACCCTGTGCCGCACAAGAGCGATGCTGGACTCACGTTCCGTGATGACCTGGACTTCTACCTGAACGGTTACAGCAAGAAGGAGATCAAACAGATGCGCCAGCAGGTGAACATCTGGAAGATGAACTGGGACAAGATGCTGCGGCAGGCGATCAGCGATGTGCGTTCCTACAGTGAAGGCAACTTGAACGATGGCCGCACGCATGCCTTCACGCTTACGGATACGGATGGCCAGGAGCATACGCTCACCGATGACAGCGGCAACGTGCGGGCCTTCATGTTCGCCAGCATCACCAACCCGCCGAGCCGGATGCAGATACCGCGTTGGAACAAGCTGAAGGAGAAGTACGATGCATCACAGGTGGAGCTCTTCATCGTCTATGGCCGCGAACTGCACCCTGGCGACAACAAATTCCGCGACTATCCGCAGCCGAAGACGGAAGCGGAGAAGCTGGGCTACGCGCAGCAGCTTGCGGGTACAACGGACCTTCCCGTGCTGGTTGATGGATTGGACAACCGCGTGCTGAACATGTATGGCCAAGTGCCCAATGCGTGCTATGTGATCGACCGCAGTGGACGTTTGGTGTTCCGCGGCACCTGGGCCGACAGCCGCAAGGTGGAGATGGTGATCGACCAGCTTTTGGAGTTCTATAAGGAGAAGGGCTGAGAAAGCTTCAAGCTACAAGGCCCAAGCTTCAAGCTCCAAGAACGAAGACAGAATCGCTGTGCGTGTTTCCCTTAGGAGAGGCAGCCGCCATGGCATTGAAGCTTGATACTTGAAGCTTGGGCCTTGTAGCTTCCTTACACCTTCACCAGCTTCCACTTGCCGCGCTGGAACACGACGGCACACATGACAGCGAGAATGCTCTCGCTGATGGCAATGGCGAGGAACACGCCGAGGGGCCCCATCTCCAGGTATTTCGACAGTGTGTAGGCCAGAGGGATCTCGATGATCCAGAAGCCGATGATGTTGAGCCAGGTCGGTGTGATGCTGTCACCGGCGCCATTGAAGGCTTGCGCCAGCACCATGCCATAGCCGTAGAAGAAGTAACCCGCGCTGATCACGCGGAGCGCCATGATGGCTGTGGCATCCGCAGCGGCGCTCTGCGAGAAGAACGACACGATCAGGGGCGATGCTGCCCAGAAGATCACGGTGACGGTGAGCATGTACACCATGTTGTAGTG
>JBATMK010000230.1:0-4623 GCA_049289815.1 Flavobacteriales bacterium | reverse complement strand
CCCCACGAAGACATCGTAGTTCACTTCCCAATACAGATCCACACAATTCACGGTCTTCGCATATCCCTGGCCATCCGACCGGCCTTCCGGATAGGCGTCACCATCATCAGGTGTTGCGCATTCGAGCGCCGGTGGATCGATAAGATCGCGTTCAGCGTAGTAGATGTGTTCGTTGGTGCTGCCTTCGAGTTTGCCCAGGATGTGATTGCCGCCGGCATCGCTAACGAAGCCCATCACTTCATCGGGGAATATGCTGATGGCCACAAGCGATGAGGACTGTCCGGCAATGATCCCCCGGTAATGCAGACCAGGTGCATGAACGCTCGGTGCACCGGTGCTGGCCGTGATCATCGAAAAATCATCGGCGTAGATGTTCGCGCGCACCAGTTGCAGTTCGATATCGCCTCCCGCGGTGGGGATCCCGAGCGTGACTTCTTCCGGCTGCCGGGCCAGCAGATCGGCCAGTGCATCGGCATCGGCCGTCATGAACTCCGCCTCATGCACTACCGCACCGACCAACGCTTGGCGCACGGCCGGTCCGGAGGACGGCGCGAACAGTACGACCCGCGTGAACGCGCCATGCTGCGCGGATCGTTCGTTGATGCGTGCAGCAAGCTGCCCATCGCTTCTTCCTTGCGCGAAAACACCTGCGCACAAGTTGATGAGCGCAGCGAATGCAAAAATGTTCCTCATGAGTTGGCTGTGGTGGTTGTCCAGCGGCTACCAGTAGTACGGAAGTAGCGAGGGCGGGTGGGGAAAGTACTGGATCGATCGTCCAGTATCGAGGCGGACGGCCAACGTCCGAACAGGTTGTCCGATCCGACGCAGGACATGCCCACACAACAACACCGACCACTGCCAGGGCCAGGGCCCGTCGCTTTACCGATGCAACAACATACGCAGTACTTGCACACCGTCCGGAGCGATCAATTGCGCGATGTACGAACCGTTCGATAGGTCGTGCGCAGCAATACGGAGCAGGTTCACACCATCGGAGGAACCTGTGCGCAGGACATGCCCTTGCGCATCGCTCAAGGTCCATTGCACGGTACCGGTTCCCTCGGGCACTTGCACCGTCCAGGCATCCGTGGCGGGGTTGGGTTGCACGGTCCATTGGGCAGTGCTACGCTCGCTGATGCCATCCCACGTGCAGTCGCCTTTCAATCCATCGAACCAAGCCTTGGCAGCGAACAGCGCAGGGAAAGCGCACGCGCCGTGATCATTGGAAGCGCCCATGCTGCTGGCCATTACGCTCGGGGCATTGTTCGCGGTCATCGCTTGCAGTGCTTCCATCGTGTTCTCGTAAAAGACATGGCCATCGCCTTCACAGTAGAACATCCATACAGGCGCCTGCGGTGTCCAATCGAAATTGTCGTTGGCCTGCAGGGCGAGCCGGAACGGATGCTGCGGATCGGTGCTGAAGGCCTGTAACATGGCCGGCTGCAACGCCTGGCTGGGCACGTCCGGCATCACTGCATCGATATCACCAGCAGTGTGCACGCCATCGAACAAGGGCGGTAGCAACACATCGTACGGTGGTTGGAACACATCGGGAAGGATGGCGGCGAGATCGGGATAAATGCTCGCATAACTGTAAACGATGTAGGGCAGGTAATAAGGCGCGGGATACGGCACCGTATCGATCATGGCCTGTGCCTGCACACCGCTCAATTGATACGGACCGCTGCATGGCGCATTGGCCGTTACGTTGAACTCGCTGCTGAACTGCTCCTGGATGGCTTTGTGCGTGGCCATGCTCGCGTGCCCACCTTGGGAATACCCGGCAAGGAAGATCTGTCCGTTCAACTGCACGGTATGCTGCGCACAATACTCCCGTGCGGCGCGCATGAGGTCGATGGCCGCACCCGATTCCGTGGCAGCGTGCATATAAGGATGGATGATCGGCGAATCGCCAAGGCCGAGGTAGTCAGGAAGAACACACACATATCCCGAACCGCCGAGGTAATAGCCGACGGTGATCTCCTGGCTCAACCGACTGGGCACCGCTTCACGCTCCACGATCGTACCATGGTGGTAACACGCAAGGGGGAAATAACAGCTGCCCAACGGGATCACCATGGCACCACTGGCAATGGCCGGTTGTCCTTGTGCATCCAACGTGTTGTACCGCACCTTGTATACCTCCACATCGAAATCCGCGCCTCCGACACCGAGTGCCTGGAGTTCGGCGACCGTCAATTCATTGATCAGTGAATCACTGACGAGCACTTGTGATCGCCCGATGTTGAGCGACAAACAAAAAAGGAGGATGAAGGAGCTGCGCATTGGTGGTACGATCGGGGGCGTCCGAATGTATCCCTACGGGCGATCGCTCGCTGATCAGGCCGCAGGAACGATCCCCAGCCCGGCCATTTTGAGAAGAGCCGTCCATAGCGGTGTGGAAGGTGCTGGGGCCTCGATGTGCTGCAAAGCGCCAGTGAAAGGATGCCCGAATTCCAATGAGCGCGCGTGCAATGCGATGGAGCGGTCCGGTTCGCCGCGGCGCGCGCCGTACTTCACATCGCCTTTGATCGGGTGCCCGGCCGCCGCGCATTGGGCGCGCAGTTGATGGAACGATCCACCGGTCGGTACCAGTTCCAACAGTGCATAGCGATCACCCTGCGCCAGTCGCTTGAAGTGGAGTTCCGCATCGACAGCGTCCTGCTCCGGACGGGCAACGAATGCCTTGTGCGTGCGTGGGTCGTGCACCAACCGGTGCTTCCAGATCCCAGCTTCGGGTGGTGATCCGCCGACGATCGCCCAGTACGTCTTGCGCACCGCATGCCGCGCGAAGAGCACGTTGATGGACGAGAGCGCTTCGGCTGTCCGGGTCAACAGCAATGCACCGCTCACCGGTCGATCCAAACGATGCGGAAGGCCGGGTTCCGCATCGATCCCTTCCGACCTCCACGCTGCACGCACATCGTCCAGCACCGAAGCGTCACCTGTTTTGTCGGCTTGCACCGGAAGACCGGCGGGCTTGTTCACCGCAACGAAGTGCGCATCGCTCCAGAGCACGTCCATCGCCGATCAGTATTGCTCGTCGGCATTCGGGAAATCGCCCGAACGCACATCGCTGATGTAGTTGCCCAAGGCATCGGTGATGATGTGGTGCAGATCGGCATATCGCCGCAGGAAGCGTGGGTTGAACTCCTTGTTGATACCCAGCATGTCGTGCAGCACCAACACCTGTCCGTCCACGCCACCCCCGGCACCGATCCCGATCACGGGTATGCTCACGCTGCGCGCGACTTCCGTAGCCAACGTAGCAGGGATCTTCTCCAGCACGATGCCGAAGCAGCCTGCCTCCTCCAACAACTTGGCATCATCGCGCAGGCGTTGGGCCTCGGCTTCTTCTTTGGCGCGCACCACGTAGGTACCGAACTTGTAAATGCTCTGTGGTGTCAACCCGAGGTGGCCCATCACCGGGATACCGGCACTGAGGATGCGCTCGATGGAGCCGATCACCTCCCTGCCCCCTTCGAGTTTCACGGCATGTGCACCGCTCTCCTTCATGATCCGGATGGCGCTACTGAGGGCCAACTTGGTATTGCCTTGATACGTGCCGAACGGCAGGTCCACCACGATCAACGCCCGTTGGCAACCCCGCACCACCGCGCCGGCATGGTAGATCATCTGGTCCAATGTGATGGGCAGCGTTGTTTCGTGACCCACCATCACGTTGCTGGCGCTATCGCCTACCAGGATCACATCCACGCCAGCCCCATCCACCAAGCGGGCGAGCGAATAGTCGTAGGCCGTAAGCATGGCAATGCGCTGGCCCTTGGCCTTCATCTCTTGCAGCACGTGCGTGGTAACGCGTTTTACATCCTTCATGGTGGATCCGGCCGGTCTGCTGGGGAATGGACGACCCGCGGGTGGCCAAAGCTATCGATGCGCAACCGCGCGCGGGATGGACCGTGAATACAGGAACGGCAGGAAAGCAGCGGCGTATGGCACGGACGCCTTCAGCTGGCCCGGTTACTTTTGGCCCGGTTCCAAGGAATTGGGATGAACCGAACGAAACGATGAAGAACATTGCCATTGCCGCTGGCCTGTTGGCCCTGCTCACCTGGAACTGCAGCACCGACCTGGACGTGAACGCTCCTTACAAGGAGATCACCATTGTATACGCCACCTTGAGCACCACGAAGCCTGATGGTCTTTCGTTGGAAACGACACACTATGTGAAGATCAATCGGGCGTTCCAAGGCACGGACAATGCACTGGTGTACGCCGCAATTCCGGACAGCAACGAGTACAACGATGAGCAATTGGATTCGGCGCGTGTGGAGCGTTGGTTGAACGGCACCCTGGTGCATACCTATTTGCTGCGCGATACGACCATCCCCGATCGGCTTCCGGGTACCTTCCACTACCCCGACCAGAAGGTGTACTACTTCAATACAACAGCCCAGGAGCCACTGGACCAGAACAGTGACTACCGCTTCGTCGCGTTGGTAAAGGGAGCACCTGTTACAGCCACCACCCCCATCGTGAACGACTTTGCCGTGGATGCCAATGTGCAGAGCGGGGTGTTCAGGCCTACGCTGTACGGTACCAATGGCTACCAGGATTATGAACTGCGATGGACCAGTGGCGACGACGGTAGGCGCTACGAGG
>JBATMK010000229.1:0-23206 GCA_049289815.1 Flavobacteriales bacterium | reverse complement strand
TCGTACGGCTTCGCGCGCTCCGTGGGGATGATGCCGTAGATCTCCTTCGCATCGGCCTTCGGCGCTTGTGACTTCTCACGGCTGAAGCCCGCGTTCTTCGGTGCGCCCAGCTTGTCCACGATGTTGCGGATGCGCTTTAGGCAATCCGCATCGTCCTTGCATTTGTAGTCGACAACGCCGCTGATCTCACTGTGTGTGGTGGCACCGCCGAGCGTTTCGTTGTCGATGTCCTCGCCGATGGCGGCTTTCACCAGGTAGCTGCCGGCGAGAAAGATGCTGCCGGTCTTGTCCACGATCAGGGCTTCGTCGCTCATGATCGGCAGGTAGGCGCCGCCTGCCACGCAGCTACCCATGATCGCCGCGATCTGCGTGATGCCCATGGAACTCATCACGGCGTTGTTGCGGAAGATCCTGCCGAAGTGCTCCTTGTCGGGGAAGATCTCGTCCTGCATGGGCAGGTACACGCCGGCGCTATCCACGAGGTAGATGATGGGCAGGCGATTCTCGATAGCGATCTCCTGGGCGCGCAGATTCTTCTTGCCCGTCATGGGGAACCAGGCACCGGCCTTCACGGTGGCGTCGTTGGCCACCACGATGCACTGGCGCTTGCTCACGTAGCCGATCACGACCACCACACCTGCACAGGGCGCACCGCCGTGCTCCTTGTACATGCCATCCGCGGCGAAGGCACCGATCTCGATGCGCGGGCTCTTGGGGTCGAGCAGGGCGTCGATGCGCTCGCGGGCGGTCATCTTCCCCTTGGCCTTGTGGTCGGCGATGCGCTTCTCGCCGCCGCCCTCGTGGATCTTGTGCAGGCGTTTGTGGAGGTCGGAGAGCTTCAGCTTGTTGAAGTCCTCGTTCTTGGATGCTTCGATGTCGATGGCCATATGATCAGAAGATCAGACGATCAGATGATCAGAAAATGGCCTGACCCGCGATGTCTGTGGTGCGAAGGTCGGGCGTGGGGTTCAATCATCTGATCATCTCATAGTCCCTTCGGCGTTGTACGGGATATAATCCTCCCAATACCACGGTGTCCAGGTATCGCCAATGGTCAGTTCAAGCAGTTCCTTGAAGATGCTCTCGCTATTGTCACTGTTGGTCATGATGAGCACCCCCTTGTGCTGCTTGGGGAAAAGGATCATGTAGTCCTGGAACCCTTCGCCATGCCCTTCCTTGAATGCCCCCGGACCCGCTGGTGTTCTCAACACACCCCAGCCAAGTCCGTAGCTCAATTCGATCCCGTCGTTCTGTGTGGTGTCGCGCATCGCACCAGCTCCGAATTGCTTGACGGTCCGTATGCGGATCTGTGGTGACCACATCGTATCACGGCTTGCTTTGTCCAGCGCGCGGCCTTGTAGCAACGCTTCCAGAAAAGTGCTCATGTCCGCCAACGTGGTTTCCAGGGTGCTGGCCGCACGTGCGTCGTTGTTGGTGTCTTTCGGTACGGCAGCGCCATCGGCCAAATGTCCCAGGGCAAAATCGTCCGCGAAGGCCGGTAGCCAGAGATAGCTGCTGCGTGCCATGCCCAATGGCTTGAACAGCTTCTCCTGCATGAGGTCTTCGACATTGCGTCCTGTGATCTTTTCCAGCACTACCTGCAAGTAGGTGAGGCCTTCCCCGCTGTAGCTGTAACGTGCGCCGGGTGTGAACAAGCAGCGCAGCTTCTCATCGGGTTCATACCACCGCCAATTGGGAAAGCCCGTGGTATGGCTCAAACACATCCGCGCGGTGATACGATGGTAAAGACTGTCCGTGCGCAGATCGCGGAAGTCCTCGTGCCACTTGTCCGTCTCGGGGTATTCGTAGATCGGGTGGGGCAGGTAGCTCTCCAGGGGTTTATCCAGATCGATCACACCTTCGCGTGCCAGTTTCATCACCAACGTACCGAAGACCGCTTTGCTGAGCGAGGCCGCATAGAGGTTGGTGCGGGGAAGCAGGGGGCGCTTGGTGGAGTCCACGGCGTAGCCGAAACCGCGCATGAAGGCCACCGTGTCGTTCTGGAAGATCGTGATGGCCAGCCCGGTTACATGCGCCGCTTTCATCAGTCGGGTGATCTCTGAAGAGATCCGGGTGGTATCAAGTACCGGGGCTTGGTCGGTGTCGGTAGTTCCAGTGCTACCACATCCCGAGAAGAGTGGAGCGAGGAGCAGGACGGAGAGGAGAGTACGCATCCGACGAATCTAATCTCGCCTTCGAAAGCGCTGATGAAGAATGAGGTGAGCGAGGAAGGGAATGCGGCCTCACGCGGAGGCGCGGAGAACGCGGAGGAATGTGAATGCGGATCGTTCGGGCGTGTCCCTTCGCAAAGCCTCAAGGTCCGGCTCTTCGTTCCAAGTCCGCACTCGTCGTTCCTCCTCGCTTGCGGGCTTTCCACTGCGATCCGTCACGCGTAATGCGGGATCAGTGGTCCAATAAGAAGCGGTGACTTACGAGTTGGCCATCGACAATGGCTCGGACGATGTAGAAGCCCGATGCGCAGTGTGCGGTGCTCCAGGTATTCATCGATCCAACTCGGCGCAGCTCCATGGCTCTTCCCTGCGCATCGGTCAGTATGATCTCAACCAACTTACAAAGGGTGTTCAGTCGCAATTGATCCGCCTGTGGCTCCAGGACGAAAAGAGAAGTAGACCCCGCAGTCGGTCGGATCCCGGTCCAAACGAACGCGTTGATCATCACTTCGTCGGAAAATACGCACGGTCCTGTAGTGCATGTCCAACGGAATATGTTGGGACCTTCACCTAATCCGCTTACCACGGCGTAAGGGTCGTTAAGATCCGCGATGATGCTGGGACCGGTGATGACCGTCCAATAGCAGGTGGCCGGGAACGCACAGGAATTCGCCGCTAATTGGGCCGTGAACGGTGGCCCGGTGATGGTCTGGTCCGGGCCCGAGTTCGGAATGCACGGCAGATCCACCACACCGATATCCACGGTATCGCTCGTGACCGAACCGTTGTCATCCACCTGCCACACAAGCGTGTTCAAACCAGGACAAAGACTGACGAGCGTGACCGGTGATGCTGGATCGTTGATCGTCCCGCAACCGGCGATCAAGATCCATGTTCCACTTCCACCAATGGGCACAGGACTGCCCTGCATCGTGTAGGAGCCATCACAGATCAGGGTGTCCGGCCCGGCGTAGGCCTGTGCATGTGCCGAGGTGCTGTTGAAAAGGAACAGACACAGGCTTGCTGTCGGAAAGTAATGACGCATGATGACCTGGCTTTGAACGAAGGTCGATATCAAATGATGTGGAAGTGACCCGCCCCAAAGCATGATCCAACCGTGGACCATGGACAATTCAAGAAGGTCGCACGCTTCTCGCCGCCGAGGTGGAGCTTCTTAGGACGCTGCTTGAGCGCGCGCATTGCGAGCTTGTTGTGGTCCTCGGACTTCGCTGCCTCGATATCGATCTTCTCGGGCATCGGCGTGGAATGCGACGGGGATCGGTCGCAGGGTTCGATCGTCTGTTCGACCGATCTTCTTACTGTCCGTTCGGGCAAGAAGTGAGGAACGGTGAGTGCGGTATCGTACAGCATGTAGCTTCGGGACATGAGGATATCGGCCTGCATCGCTGCCCAACTTGTGGCGCTACCGTTCGCCCTTGCACAGGACGACGCCCGTTACCAGGAACTCACAACCAAGGCCTTCGCGCTTTACGAGCAGAAGGACTTCAAAGGCAGTGCGACCACCTACAGCGCGGCGTTCGAAGCGCTGGGCTGGAAAGGTGGGTCGAACGATCGGTACAACGCGGCGTGTTCCTGGGCGCTGGCTGGTGCGCCCGATAGCGCGTTCTTCCAACTGGAGCTTATCGCGTGGAAGATGGACTATGCCAACCTGTCGCACATCACCACGGATCCCGACCTCAACAGCCTGCACGCCGATGCGCGCTGGCAACCCCTGCTGGACCAAGTGAAGGCGAACAAGGACCGGATCGAAGTGAACTACGACAAGCCCTTGATGGCGTTGCTCGATTCGATCTACGAAGAGGACCAGGGACTGCGCCGGCAGATCGAAGAAGTGGAGGCCAAGCACGGTCGCGATTCCGAAGAGATGAAGGCGCATTGGCAGCGCATCGGGCGATCGGATTCACTGAACCTGATGGCGGTGACGCGCATCCTGGATGAGCGGGGCTGGCTGGGGCCGGATGTGGTGGGACCGCGCGGCAATTCCACGCTGTTCCTGGTGGTGCAGCATGCCGACCTGGCCACGCAGGAGAAGTATCTGCCCGCCATGCGCGAAGCAATGGAACAAGGGAAGGCGAGGGGATCGGACCTTGCACTGCTCGAGGACCGCGTGCTCATGCGCAACGGCAAGCGGCAGTTGTATGGCAGCCAGATCGGCCGTGATCCTGGAACCGGCGCATACTTCCTTAGTCCGTTGGAAGATCCGATGCACGTGGACGAGCGTCGCGCGGCAATGGGACTTGGGCCCCTGTCCGACTACTTGCGGAATTGGGACCTGGTCTGGGATCCGGAGGCTTACGAGCGTGGATTGCCCGCGTTGGAGCAGAAACTGGAGCAGCGCAAGGAGCGCTGATCGCGCGGCTTCCCGGCGAGCGGTAGCTGCCTGGCGGGTGGTCCGGTCACTTCTTCCCTGCTGTCGCGGGACGAGGACTCTTCGCCGCGCTGACGAAGGGCATGGTGGCCGCTTGCTTCATCCACGCCGCCACCTGGCGCTCGTCAAGATCCTTCTCGGTTGCCAGTTCAACACCCCGTGTAGCCTTGCCCATCGCAACCGGCGTCACCGGAGGTTCCGGCTTCAGGTCCGTGCCGCGTATGAACATCAGTTTCACATGGCCCACGAAGGCGCCGGACGCGAAGCACCAGCCGCCGTCCACACCGTAGTAGGCCATGCCCCATTTCACCGAACGCTGGAGGCCCGGCAAGGTCTTCGCCGCAAGGGCATCGATGCGCTCGGCGATGCCGCGCTGCGGTTGCGGCAGGCTGGCGATGTAGTCGAACACGGGCTTGTCGCCTTCCGCTGCCTTCGCGGGGCTTGCCTTGCCGTTCATGGCCTCCTTCAGCTTCGTTGTGGTCTTGGCCGGGATGGTCTTCCTGGCCTTGGCCTTTGGAGCGGCGGTGCTTTTCCTGCCGGCAGCGGGAGGGGTCTTCTTCATCTGTTGTTGAAGTCGGGAGCTTTTACTTGTTCGGATCTTCGTTCCTGGGGGCTTCGGTGTCGAAGGCCATGGATCAGAAGATCGGATCATCGACAGCTGGGCGAAGATGGCGTAGGGCGCTGAATTGTGCGAGCGCTTCAGCACGAGGGCGCCCTTATCCGCCAACCAGTGGGAGGTAGCGCTGCTTGATGATGCCGAAGTGCCAGCGTTGGTGGCCGGGGATGATGAAGCCGATGTCGTGCACCGCGTACGGTCCCTTGAAGCCGTTGCCCTGGCATTGCAGCATCTCCTGGGTGAAGGAGAGGAACTGGTGGATGGTGGAACGGCGCAGCGCCATCAGTTCATCGTGGAGATCGCCAAGTGTTCGCCGGGCTGCCGCGGCGCGGTGGCCGTAGGTGGCTTCGTCGTATGATGGCACGTTGGCATCGCCGCGGGCGAAGGCGGTGGCGCGGTAACTGAAGATGCGCTCCGTGTCGATCAGGTGCTGCAGGATGTCCTTCACCATCCATTTGCCGGGCATGTACACACGATCGCCGATGCGCTCCCAGTCGCCTATAGGCGCCAGGTCCAGCTCGGCGAGACCGGTCTCCAAGGCGGTGGCCACGTCAACGTCGTCCGTCTTGTTGATGTAGCGGTCGAAGTAGGCGGGGAGGGGATGGAGTTGGGAGCGGGTCATGTTGTGCGGTTCATCCGGATGGCTTCAGGCCTCAAGTCTCGGGCTCAGGCCGCGCATTGTTCCGAGGCAAATGAAGATCGGCGATAGGCTTGAGGCCAGTGCACTGCGGCCAGTGTTCCAGATCTCTCAGACATCGGCGTTGAAATGTTGTTCCATGTAGCGAACGAAGGCTTGTGGATCCTTCGGTGCTTTCAATACGCACTCCACCCAGGCGTTGCGTTCGAACCAGAGCACGGCCATTTCCCAAATGCAGGTGAAGATGCCGTTGTCGCTGAAGAGGCGGAAGTCGCGGTGGATCGGGTCGGTGGAGAAGTAGACGGAGGTTTGCAGCATGTTCGAATCGATCCACCAGGACACGATGGCGAAATAGCCTTCGCGGCCTTCGTGCACGATCAGCGTGGCGATACGGTAGGTGGGCAGATCGTACAGCGTGCAGTTCGTGAGCCAGCCGGGAAGCAGTTGGCGCACGCGTTCCACGACGTCCTCATCCACCCGCTCCGCATGCACCGAAATGCTGTAGGTCTTCACATGCCAGCCGACGCTCATGAAGTAACCCAGGAACCGGACAGGTCGCGGTGCGTAGGGTTGAAAGCCGGCGGTGCCCATTCCTATTCCACCGTTCCCAGGAACTGCTTTTCGTAGGTATCCACTGCCGTCACGGCGTTCGCATCGTCCTTGAAGCGTTGCCGCAGTTCAGCGAACACCGGCCGCCCGCGCACATCGCCAAGGGTGGCGATCAGCAGCACGTTGCTGAAGATGTCGTTGATGTCGCTCTCCGCGAGCGATGCACGGTAGCGCGCTTCGACGATCGGCCAACCGTCGGTTCCTTTTCCCAACGCGACAAGGGTCTGCGCCGCTGCGATGCGGAAGTCCCAGACGGGCGTGGCGAGGGTCCAGCGCGGAGCGGCGTTCGCATCCTTCAAGGCATCGAGCGCGATGCCAGCGCCTCGCGGGTCGCCAAGTGCTTGCAGCCCGTAGAGCGTGCTGATAAGACTCTGGTTCTTCCAAGAGGGTTTGACCTTCAAATGCATCAAGGCATCGAAGGCCAGCGGGCTCTTCGACCTGCCCAGTGCGATCGCGGCGGCGTTCACCACGCGGTCGCTTTCGTCCTTGAGGTGATCGATGTAGAGCCCCGCGTACGCGGGATCGTTGGAAAGGCCCAAGAGCGCTATGGCCGCTGCCCGGTTCCATGAGCGTTCGCGGTCGATCGCGCCCTTCAGCAGATCCACGGTGGCCGCATCGAACGGCGGCGCGATCAACCAGCGCAGCTGCGTAATGGCATTGTAGCGCACGCGCCAGTAGGTGCTGGTATCGGAGATCACCTCGTGGAAGGCAGAGAGGATACTGTTGCGCGTAGTGGTTGTGGTGGTGCTGTCCTGCATGATCGCCGCCAGTTCGCCCATCGCGGCCTGCCGGCCCAACACATCCGCATCGTGGGTGAAATGGTGGACCCAAGCATGGGCGCTTTTCCTGAAGATGACCTCCTTGATCCAGGTGCCCTGGTGATCCACGTTCACCAAGCGTGGCTCGGCGACCAGCGGGAAGAAGAAGGTGTTCAGTTCCCGTGGTTCAACACGAACGTTGTGCATTTCACCATCGATGGCGATCGTCATGTTGCCTTGGAAGAAGCGGGTCTGGGGATAGGCGCTTGTGCTGTCGGGCTGCTGGGTCTGACGAAGCGCGATACTGTAGGAGCCTTGCGCGGCATCGAATGCGGTGGTGACCTCGAAGACCGGGTGACCCATGCTGTGCACCCATTGATCGAAGAACCAGCTGAGCGGTTTACCCGCCGCGCTTTCCATAGCGCGTTGCAGATCGGCCGTGGTGGCCGCACGACCCGTATTGGCCTTCACGAAGATCTTCAGGCCGACGTCGAAGGCCGCCTCGCCGATCTCGCCGCGCAACATGTGCAGGACAAGCGCTCCGCGGATGGTTGTGGTATTGTCGGAGATGAAGGCCAGCGCATCGTCGTATTGCTGCGTAACAAGGGGATGCCGGATGCCATTGGACCAGTCGCCGATGCAGGTGCCGAGGTCGAAGAGGTGGTTCCAGAGCAGGTATTCATCGCGCCCGTTGCGGTGTACGCTGTAGCGTTCGCTCATGTAACGCGCGAAGCCGCGGCCCAGCCAGGCTTCGCTCCAGTCGGGGCATTGGATCGCGCCGGTGAACCACTGCTGCGCCAGCGCATCGGCTTCCAGACCATCCCAGAGGTAGAAGAAGTCGGCGTGCGTGCCGAAGTCATCGACCATGTTCTCCGACTGCACACCCGCACCGAAGCCCCACATGCCCCATGGCAGGTCCTGCACGAAGACCTGCGTATACGTCCTGGCGGGATACGGGACACCGGTAACGTCCGAGTAGTAGGCCATCATGTCCGGCAGTCGTTCCACGCTGGCGTGCGTGGCGTCCACTTCGTCCGGATAGCTGTAGTTGTGCAGCTTGATGCCTTCGCTGGCCTGTTCGACCAGCGTGTAGCCGCCCACCACGATGAAAGTCTGGTAGTTGTCGTAGGGCCTGTCCATCTTCCAATGGACCCTGTGCGTGCCATTGTCCAGACCATCATCGGAGATCAACTCGCCGTTGGAGATCACGGTCAAGCCGTCCTCCACGTGAGCAACGAGTTCCGTGCTGCGTGGATCACCGAGGCCATCATAGCACGGGAACCAATAGCGGTTGGAGCCGTGTTCGGCCATGGACCAAAGCTGCTTGCGCTTGCGGGGCTCCGTGGTGGTGGGTGCGATGTAGCGGAGGCCTTTGCCGTTGCTTCCGCCGAGGTTGTTCGGGTCGCTTTCGTTCACGTGGTTGCTGTGGTAGTCGATCACCAGCGTGAGCACTTCGCCCGCTGTGTATTTCCTGTCCAGCGCAATGCGCAGTCCATCATCCCTGTCGCCACCGTCGTAGGCGTAAGTCAGCGCCGTCCCGTTCCCCAGAGCCACGCGCTCAATGGTGAGTGCTCCCGCATCCAGCCAAATGGAATCAGCCGGCGAAAGCGGCGACAGCGTGATGGAGGCGGTGCCCTTCGCCTGCCGCTTCTGCCGGTCGAAGCGCAGGTCGAGCGCGATGTGCTGGATGTCCGATCCCGGGATCCGGGGTGCATGCAGCGGAGGCAGGGCGGCCGTGGAAGTTTGTGCGTGCAGGTGCAAGCCAGGATGGATGAGGCAGAACAGCAGGGCGGCCGGGGTCGGGAACGGGGTGTGCATCGCGTCGCCAAATCAACAGCGTGCGCGAACAGCGGTCCGGACGTAGGCAGGACTTATCCGGCCAAGGTTCCTTTCAGAATGCGGGCCACTTGCTTCTCACTTTCCAGCCCCACCTGCTTGGCGATGGACTTGCGCGACAGGTCGCGGTTCTGCAAAAGGTGCTCGATGCGTTCGCGCCGGATGCGGTTGATGTAAGCGCTCACCGTGGTGCCCGTCTCCTTGCGGAACGTACGGGTGAAGTTGCGCTCGCTCATGCAAGCCACATCGGCCAGATCCGCAAGGCTCTGCTTGCTGCCCAGATGCTCGATGATGTGGTCCTGCGCCTTGTGGATGCCGGAATGGATGTGGTTGCGGAACTGGGTGAAGGCGCTCTGCTGCGGGCTCACGCCATCGCGACGATGATAGACCACCAGTTCACGCGCCACCTTGTGCGCGAAGTAGCCATCGGTGAGCTGCTCCACGATGTGCAGCATCAGGTCCACCCCCGATGCGATGCCCGCACTGGTGTGGATGCGGTCCTCCTGTACGAAGAGGATGTTCCCTTTCACCTTCGCTTTCGGGGCCAAAGCCTGCAAGCGATCCGTCAGTTGGAAGTGCGTGGTGCAGGACACGCCATCGAGCAGGCGCGCTTGGGCCAGCACCAATGCACCGGCACAGATGCTCACCAGATGTGCCTGCTGTACATGGCATTCGCGCAGCCAGGAGAACAACGCGGTGTTGCGCTTGAACTCCGGCGAAGTCAGGTACTTCACCCGCGCTCCGGGAACGATGATGAAATCTCCTGCGCGCACCTTCACCTTGGAGAAATGCCGCTGTGCCTTGATGTCCAACCCTGCACTGGTGGAGAATGCTTCGCCCAGGCCGCAGTACATCAGTTCGAAGTCGGCCCCGAAGTCGATCGCTTCATGGATCGTCTGGTCCGGTCCGGCCAGGTCCAGAAGGTGGACCTGTGGAAGGATCAGGAAAATGAAACGTGTGGCCATGTTCGGCAGGAGGCCAAAGGAAACAGGACCGGACGGAAGAGCACCCACGGTTGGGTGATCCGGTGGCAATTAATTTGGCTCGACAAAGCACGGACATCATGCGCACGATCCTCACCCTTGCCTTACTGCTTCCAGCGCTCACACAAGCCCAGATCTGGTACGATCCCACCTTCGGTACCGGAGGTCTTGTTGACATTCCCTTGGGCCCGGACTACGATGGTGCAACAGCAGTGGCCCTGCAGACCGATGGCAGGATCGTGGTGGCCGGCAGCATCAATGTCGGCGCCCAGGCCTGGGATTTCCTGGTGGCCAGATACAATG
The DNA here is from genome assembly GCA_049289815.1 of Flavobacteriales bacterium. GTDB lineage: Bacteria > Bacteroidota > Bacteroidia > Flavobacteriales_F > PHOS-HE28 > PHOS-HE28. Next base: position 12,904 of record JBATMK010000229.1, on the reverse strand, counting down.
CGGATGGCACGCTGGACCCGGGCTTCGGTACGGGCGGCTTCACCACCTACAACGTCACGCAACAGGACCGCGCGCGTGGCGTTGCGATCCAGGCCGATGGCAAGATCGTCGTGGTCGGTACATCAACATCGGGTCAGGCGGACAAGGTGATCATGCGCTTCACTCCGGATGGGATCCTCGACCCGACCTTCAGCGGAGGTGCGATCATCATCGACGACAGCTTCGCCAGCGACCAGTTGAACGCCGTTGCCGTCCAGCCTGACCAGAAGATCGTTGCGGTGGGGCAGGGGTTCAATGGCAGCAAGAACACGTTCTACATCGCGCGCTTCAACACCGATGGCACTTTCGATGCATCGTTCAGTGGCGGCCAGATCGAGCATACGATCAGTGGCGATAACTGCCGCGCCATCGCGGTCGCCATCATGGACGACGGCAGGATCGTCAGTGTGGGCACATCGTTCACCGATGCCACCACGGGCTACGATGCGGCGGCTGCGCGCTACATGGCCGACGGGACCCTCGATACCACCTTCGATGGTGATGGCGTTGTGAGCGTGCCCTGGAGCAATGACTTCGACGATGGGTTCGCCGTGTGCGTGCAGCCGGACGACAAGGTGCTGGTGGGGGGAGCACAGGGCCAGGCGACACCCAACACGACCGTAGCGGTGACACGTTTGCTCGATACCGGAACACCCGACGGGACCTTCGGAGTGAACGGAACGGTGCGGCCCTATTCCGGCATACCGCCCACCGCATGCCACGCGCTGGCGTTGGATGCGGCGGGCAACATCCTGGTGGGTGGGACCATCGCAGCGAACGCCAACGAAAGCCAGAGCTATCTCTGCCGGTTACTACCTGCCGATGGAGCGTTCGACCCGGCGTTCGGAGCCAGTGGTGAACTGGTGCAGGGTGCGGTGTTCGTGCAGGAGGAATCGAACGGGCTCGCACTGCAACCGGACGGCAGGATCGTGCTCGCCGGAAGTGTCGGCACGGGAACGGACATCAACGTGCGATTGATCCGCTACCTCAACGCCCCGGCCAGCGGGGTGGAGGAGACGCACGGAACCTTGTTCCACCTGCTGGAGGTTGATGCCACCGGCGTGCGGATGATGCCACCGGGTGGAGGCGCGATGAACTACGATCTACTGGATGCCAGCGGACGATCCGTGCAGCAAGGAAGCCTCATCACCACCGAAGATGTGCCCACGCGTATCGCTTTCGACCAGTGGATGAGCGCTGGGGAATACGTTGTGGTCCTGATCACGGATCGAGGAACTGCTGTTGCGCCGTTCGCGCTGGTCCGATAGCGAGGATGCTCAGACCTTCTTGACGCGCACAGCGTTCATGCCTTTCTGGCCGCGTTCCACTTCGAACTGCACCTTGTCGTTCTCGGCCACTTCATCCAACAATCCGCTGACGTGCACGAAGAACCGCTCCTGCGTGCTGTCTTCCTTGATGAAGCCGAAGCCCTTGGACGAGTCGAAGAAATCCACGCGGCCCAGGCGCTCCGCAACCACTTCCACGTGCTCCCTGCGCGGGACACCGATCTCGATCTCGGAAACATCGATGGGCTTCCTCACCTTGTTCGGATCGGGCGGCGTGCTGGTGATCTGGCCGTTCTCGTCCAGGTACGCCATCATGTTCTCCAGTCCGCCACCGGTGGCGTTCGCCTTGCGCTCCTCCTTGCGGCGCTGTTTCTCCTGCTGGTTCTGCAGCCGCCTTTTTTCTTTCTCGCGCTTCTCGAATGTTGCCATGGATATACCGTTCGTGGATCTTACGTTGGGCGCACAAGGTAGGACCTTGCAACCGGTGGCGACTTCTGCAGCTAGCGGCCGAGCGGTTCCAGGAATGCTCCGATCGCAGCTACGGATCCGGTGTGCGCTTCTTCATGCACGAAATGACCCGCGTTGGGAAAGGACTTCACCGAAGCATGCGGCAGTGCGGTCTTCCAACGTTCGAACAGATCGGGTGGGAAAAAGCGGTCCTTCATGCCCCAGCCGATCAGCGTGGGGATCCGTTCCAAGCAAGAGCGCTTCTCCCATTGACCTGACCAGAACGGGCCGGCAGTCAGGATCTCCTTTGCAAGGGCGAATGTGGCGATCCGTGAACGTGCATCCGGCAGGGCGTTCTTGAAGTGCGCGTGGATCGCCTTGGTCAGCTTCTTCTTGTCCCCATAGGCGGAAGGCATCATCACGTTCACGCTGAAACCGAAGTGGAGATAGAGCATGCGGCCGATCCATGCGTTGGCCAGTTTCCCCGGACGGCTGAAACGCGTGTCGTCGTTCAAGGGCCACATCCAAGTATTGTAGAGGACGATACCCTTCACGTTCGCAGGATGCTCCAACGCGTGCTGAAGTCCGATGCCCCCTCCGAAGTCGGTAACGACGAGAACGACATCCTGCAGCCCGAGGTGATCAATGAAGTGCTGCAAGCGGCGTGCATGCGCGGCAACGGTGTAGTCGGCATCCGCCGGCTTTTCGCTGAGCCCGAAACCGAGGTGATCCACGGCCACGCATCTGAATGTCACCTTAAAGGCCTTGATCAGGTGGCGGAAACCGAAGCTCCAATCCGGGGTGCCGTGTACGAACAAGAGGACAGGGCCCTGGCCCTCATCCACATAGTGCATGCGGCCATCACTGTGATCGAAGAAGGAACTGGTGAAGGGATACTCGCTGCGATCGAGCCAGGCGGGGGCCATGGTTAAAGGTTTGATGACGCAAACCTTCTACACAGGCGATCGAGCGTTCTTGGCAAAAACCAAGACTTCAGATGCGGATGCTGTTATACAGTTTGCTGAAATTGGTGGGGTGCATGCCCAGGTAGCTGGCGATGAGCTTGTGCGGCACGAGTTGGAACAGATGGGCGCTTTGCTGTGCGAATTGCTGGAAACGCTCCTCGGCAGTGGTGGACACTTGGCGGTAGCGGCCATGCGCCGCGGCGATCAACATGGCCTCGGTGATCTTTCGGAACGTTCGCTCGATGCATGGATGCACATCGAAGAGGTGTTGCAGGTCGCCATGGGAAAGGGCGAGCGCACGCGTTGAACTGATGGTCTCCAGCGCGTAGGTACTCGGGGTCTGCGAGAGGAACGATTCCGGGATGCCGCTGATGCCGACCGGGTAGGTGAAGGCCATCACGTATGGCGTATCGTCCTTCAGGAAGCAGGAGTATTGGACGCCTTCCAGGATGAAGAGCAGATCGCGCTGCACATCGCCAACGCCAGTGATCACTTGCGCGCGGGCATAAGTGCGGGTGCGGAAGCCTGCGCACATCGCAATCCACGCCATATCATCCAATGGATGGAAGAGCTGCAGATAGTCGCGCACCGAACGCAGTTCTTGTTGCGAGGCGTTCATGTTCCAGCACGAAGATGTTCCATGGACCTGGGACCGCGATTGCACACCAGGTCGACGATGCTCATGCGCGGAATGAAGCCGTGCCGGTCGGCGAAAATCTGGGGGTAGGAGGGGACGGGTTCGATCAAGCGAGGCAGAGGACGTTTGGGGTGGAAGATGTTCCGGAGGTCGAGTACTGAGTATCGAGTATCGAGTGGCGAGCGGCCAATATCGCCTTCGATGGTACTCGCCACTCGCCACTCGCCACTCTCGACATCAACGTAGTTCTCCGAAACAACTAACTCTGTCTTCAACCCCAGCCATTTCATTCCCAAGCGCATGGTGGCCAGATCGAGATCAACAAGGCGGTCGTATTTCCTGAGCACCGTTGCTTCGATCTCATCGATGTAATGAATGAACCAGGGTGTTTGTCCGTAGGCGCTGCGGATGGCATGCACATGTTGGTGCGGCCAATTCTCCACGTAGCTGAGCCCTACGCTGCTCATTGGCATCTTCTCGCCGCTGCGCCGGTCGATGTGCACGAGGAGATCCTGCCTGCCGTTCGGTCCGATGATGCCGGTGCGGGTGCGGTAGCTCTGCCGCTCGTAGTGCTCGCCGATATCGATCACGACGCGCTTGTGCTGCGCGAGCAGCCGATAGTGCTCGACACTGCCGAAATAGAAAGCCGACAACAGCGGTACTGGACTCACAGCAGCGAAGATGCGCAGCTACCTTCGAGCCATGCGATACCTGCTGCCTTCTTCCGCCTTTGTCCTGTTACTTTTTTCCTGTGGTCCTGCACCACAGGGTGAAGAGGGCAAAACCGTTGCACAAGACTCCGTGACCATATCGGCTCAAGCCATTGCATGGCCAGGGTACTACACGGACACGCTCCCATGCGCCGACTGCCCCGGTATCGAAACCACGCTGTGGGTGCGCAGCGATAGCACCTTCGTCCTGCAGGAGCGCTACATCGATCGCGACACGATCCCTTATGGTACGGTGGGGCAGTGGCACGTGGTCAATGGTCTGCTGACGATCGGCTACACCGGGGACAAGCCCGAGTTCTATCGGTACACCGAAGAAGGCTTGTTGAACGTGGATGAGATGGGCGAGCCCTTCGACACGAAAGCGGACTGCTCGTTGGACAAACTCGCCGACGAGATCAACGATGAAGTGCCGCTGATGCTGCTCATCGGCAGCTATCGCTTCCAGGACGATACCCACAGTTTCCAGCCTTGTGGTGCCAAGTACGTTTGGCCGGCTGCTATGGGCTATAGTTCTGCGGAAGAAGAAGGAGAGTCGCTCTGGCCGGTGCCGCACTTGGACAGCGACTACCAGAAGGCCGTGAAGCAGCCCGGCGACCCATGGGTGATCGAAGTGGAATGCCTCATGAGCATGGGACCCGCCATGGAGGGCGATGGTGCGGATGAGTATGTATACATGACGCGGTTCGTGCGCGCCTTGGACGGGAACCGCTGCCCGTGATCACTTCCCAATGCAGAACTTTCCGAAGATACTCCCCAACAGATCATCCGGTGTGATACGCCCGGTGATCTCGCCCAGGTGATGTTGCGCACGACGCAGGTCGGTGGCCAATAATTCACCGCTCACACCTTTGTTCATCGCAAGCCGTGCATCGTGCAAGGCCTGGCGCGCGTGGCCCAGTGCTTCGACATGTCGCGCGTTGGTGACCACGATGCCCCCGTCGCCTTCCTGCAGGGCTTCAACGTGCTCGATGAAGGCATCCTTCAACTCTTGCATGCCCGCACCGGTCTTTGCGCTTATGGTCATCACCTTGCTGCCCACCTGCACATTGGGCAGATCGCTCTTGTTGAGCACGGGAATGAGCTGTGGCCCATTGCCAATGCGCTCGCGGAACATCTCGGCCTGCGTGCGGAAGGCCGCCTCGTTCATCACCCCGGCATCGCCGAGCAACACAACGATCGCGGCTTCCTGTGCCTTCTTGTAGCTCCGTTCAATGCCGAGCTTCTCGATGGTATCGCCCGTTTCCCGGATGCCGGCGGTATCGATGAAACGGAACATCACACCGCCGAGGGTGATGGTCTCTTCCACCGTATCGCGCGTGGTTCCGGGGATCTCGCTCACGATCGCGCGGTCCTCCTGCAGCAATGCGTTCAGCAACGTGCTCTTGCCACTGTTGGGCGCACCGATGATCGCCACCGGGACACCTTGCTTCACGGCATTGCCGAAGCGGAAACTGTTGATCAGTTCAGTACAGATCGCAACGAGCTGGTTGATGAGGGCCAGGAGATCATCGCGCTTGGCGAACTCCACGTCCTCCTCACTGAAATCGAGTTCCAACTCGATGAGCGCGCTGAAATCGATGAGCTGTTGGCGCAGCCCTTCGATCTTCTCGCTGTAGCCACCGCGCAGTTGTTGCAGCGCGAGTTTGTGAGCGGCCGCGCTCTGGCTGGCGATCAGATCGGCCACCGCTTCCGCCTGTGACAGATCCAATTTGCGGTTGAGGAAGGCGCGCAATGTGAACTCCCCGGGTTTCGCCATGCGCGCGCCGTTGGCCATCAAGGCCGAAAGGAGCCGTTGCTGCACGTACAGGGAACCATGCACACCGATCTCCACCACATCCTCGCCAGTGTATGATGCGGGACCCTTGAACCAGGTCACCAATCCTTCGTCGATGTCGCCGTCCCCATCGTGCAGCGTGCAGAAATAGGCGGAGCGCGCTACGATGTTCTTAGCAAGATCCGACGTGCGGTGCACGATGGCCATGGCCTCCGGTCCGCTCAGCCGCAGCACGGCAATGGCCCCCGCACCGGGTGGGGTGCTCAATGCGCAAATGGTATCCTGTTCCAACACGCGGCGAAGTTGCCTATTCGCGACCTTCACGGCCGCTTCAATGCAACACCATGACCTCCATCGCACGTGCCGAGTATGACAGCCTTCCGTATCCAACGGTGATCGTAGTGGGTGGCGGTTTCGGGGGACTGGAGGTCGTCCAACGGCTCAACGGCAAGCCGTTCAAGGTGTTGCTCATCGACAAGCAGAACCACCACTGCTTCCAGCCGCTGCTGTACCAAGTGGCTACCGCCAGCCTCAGCGCCGACAGCATCGCACATCCTTTCCGCCGCACGGTGGCGCCCATGGGCAACGTGGTGTTCCGCATGGCGGCGGTTACGGGTGTGGACCCTGCAGGCAAGCACGTGCATACCGATCGCGGGTCGTTCGGCTATGACATCCTCATCCTCGCGACAGGCAGCTGCACCAACTTCTTCGGCAACGCGGCCATCGGATCGGAAGCCATGCAGTTGAAGAGCATCGCGCAAGCCCTGGACATCCGCAGCGATTTCCTGCAGGATTTCGAAGCCGCGCTTTTCTCCGACGACGAAGCGGCGCAGCGCCAGCAGCTCAACTTCGTCATCGTTGGCGGCGGACCCACAGGCGTTGAACTGGCAGGTGCAATGGCGGAGATCCGCAGGACCATCCTCAAGCGCGAATACCGCGAGGTGCTCAGCGATCGCATGCAGATCCACCTCATCGATAGCGGGGACCGATTGCTCAAGAGTTTCCATCCGGAGAACAGCGCCCGGGCGATGCGCTACTTGGAAGGGATGGGGGTGAAGTTGAAGTTGGGCGCACGTGTGTTGGAATTCGATGGCGAACGCATCAACCTGAACGATGGCAGCACCATGCAAACCAACACGGTGATCTGGGCTGCCGGCGTGAAGGGCAGCAGCGTGCCGGGCCTCGGTGCGGCGCTGGACGAGCGCAGCCAACGGTTCAAAGTGGATGCATTCAATGCCGTGGAAGGGCAGAAGGACATATACGCCGTTGGCGACATCGCCCTCATGGTCTCCGACACGGCCTGGCCGAACGGACATCCGCAAGTGGCGCCGGCAGCCATACAGCAAGGCCAGCGATTGGCGAAAAACCTGCTCGCCAAGTCGGAAGGCAGGGAGATGACCCGGTTCAGTTACTTCGACAAGGGGAGCATGGCCACGATCGGGCGGTACAAGGCCGTGGTGGAAGTACGCAGCCTGCGGTTCGGTGGCCTTTTGGCGTGGCTTGGCTGGATCTTCATACACGTCATGAGCCTGGTGAGCTTCCGCAACCGGATCATGGTGCTGATGAACTGGGCTTGGAAGTTCATCAGTTGGAAGAACACCATCCGCCTCATCATCCGGCCGTACGTGCGGCATACCCAGTACTCCACGGCTACCAAAGTCTGACGGGGATCCAAGGGTGAGCGGCAGGCGTGTACTGGACCCATCCCTCGCCAGCCCTTAGTTTTAGCCCCGCATGGATCGCAGCACCGGACTTCTTCCCACGATACTACTGGCCGCATCGCTCTTGGCCTCAGCCCCGCTTCAAGCGAAGGACAGCGGCAAGGAGAATGCGACCGTGCGCGTCGAATGCACGCGGTCCTCGTCGCTCATCAACATCAGCATCCTGAACGAGCGCCGCATCGGCAAAGTGAAGATCATGGTGTGCGATGCAGCCGGCAAGATCTTCTACATCGAGGAAGGCAAGGCGATGAAGGGGGAACTGGTCCGCCGCATCGACAAACAGGGCTTCGCGAAAGGGGAGATGTTCCTCACGGTGGAGGCGCGCGACTTCCACATCACGCAACGTTTCGTTGTGGAGTAGGCTTACCAGGCCGCGTTCTGCAAGCTGAGCAGTTTTTGGTCAAGGGAGCGGCTGTTGGCCATCGCGCTGTTGTCGTCCCGTGTCAGTTCAGCGTTCTCCTTTTCACTCTCGCGCAGCACAGCCTTGCGGCGCTCCGCGCGGGTGGCCGTTCCTTCGGTCATTGTAACGGTTTCCAGTTGTTCGGCCGCAGCGGCATCGTTCTTTACGCCCGAAGCGTCGCCGGCCTGTGAGAGATCCTTGGCGGGCGCGGCATCAGCGAAGCGGTCAATATCAACGATGCTGTCGGTGAGTGTACGCGCATCGAAGTACACGGCCGGCACATCCTCCTCGGCTTCCGAGCCAACGGCAACATCATACGATGCAGAAACAGGTGCAGTGAATTTTGTGGTCTCACCGGCTGTGACCTTGTATTCATCGGCGGCCGCGATACCGCCAGAAGCCCACTCATTGCTTTGCTTCTCAAGCAGCCCTGAGTCCGCCAGCGAACTCAGTGCGTTCGCGGCCACATCCTGATCAGCGCTCACCGTTGCCGCGGGTTCTTCGGTAGGCGAAGCAGGTTGCGCGGGAGAAGGTTCTTCCGTATGCACCACTTCCGCGACCATTTCGGCGGGAGCGAGATCCGTGAAACGCGTGATGCTCCATACACCGACCCCGATAACGGCTGCCACACCGGCGATGCGCAGGGTGGGTGCCCACACGCTGTGGCCTTGCTTCGGCACGAAGAGGGCGCCAACGCTATTGAGCCAGATGCGCCATTGCGGTTGTTGCTGCGCGCGGAAAGCCGCCATCACGTTATCGCGTACGGCGGTATCCGCGGTGATCGGCGCCCGTTCGCTGTCCAGGTGGCGCACGGCGTTGAGCGTGGCGCGCATGGCCTCGTATTCGTCCTGTCCGCTCAAGTGGCGCAGCACGAAGGCGCGCTCCTCGGGCAGGAGATCTTCGAAGGGCCGCTCCAGCAGCAGCGCCTCGATATCCTCAGGATCGTACTGTTCTCGGCGTTCCATGTTCATGCAATGAGCGCGGGTCGAATTCCTTCAATCGTTCCGCAAGTTTTTTCAATGTGTAGAAGAGCCTGCTCTTCACGGTCCCTTCGCTGATGTTGAAGACCACGGCGATCTCCTTGATCGCCATGTCCTCGTGATAGCGCATGGTGAAGGTGGCCTTGTGGTCGGGGTCCAATTTGTCCAGTTCGGCGTTCAACCGCACGTTGAAGCGGTCCTTGTCCACGCCATCGCCGCCGCGTGCCTCCACGATGCCGTTCTCCGCCTTCAGGTGCGGCACGGCGGCGCGGCGCACTTCCTCCTTGCGGTATTCGTTCTTGCACATGTTGTTCGCCACGCTGAACAACCACGTGGTGAATGGCCGCGCGGGATCGTAGCTGGCAGGATTGCGCGCCACCTTGGTGAAGAGTTCCTGGAGGAAATCCTGCGCCCGTTCGCGATCGTGCCAGAGCATGCGGTGGAAGTAGTTCAGGAGCCGGTGGTGATAGCGATCGTACAGTGCACCGAACGCACGTTCATCGCCGCGCACGATCAGCTCCATGAGCCGCTCGTCGCTGAGCTTGGCGTGTTCGGTGCGGAGAAGGCCCATGCCGTTCAGTGCTTCAGGATGCCCAGTTCGTAGAGCCGGTTGGTGGTATCGGTGCTCTTGGCGAGTTGCAGCAGTTCGGCTTCGGAACGGGAGTAGTTCTCCTCGTCACCGATGGCTTGGTAGTGATCGCGCAGGGTGATGGCCGGCAGGAGGTAGTTGCGGCTGAGCGGACCGGCCTGCGTGTTCTTGCGCAGCGTAGGCCAAACGGCCTTCAGTTTCGGCAGATTGTCCAGCGGCGCACTGCTGTAACGCATCGCGAGACCGGTGAGGTACAGGTCCTGACGCAGGGCGTTGAGCAATCCGCGATCACAACTAGGGGCCAGATACACCGGTCGTGGTGAATGCGCCGCAAGTGCCTTCACGAAGCCCACGCTCTCGGCCCCGGGCACAGCGCCCTCCGCCCGCGCCTTCTTCCACACGAGCGAGCGGTAATCGTCATCGGCCAGGCCGGCTTGGTGCACCACCAGCACATCGGTGCGCAGATCCAGCGCGTGCTGCTCAACCCACAGTGGGTAGGTATCCATTTCACCATTGGCCAGCACCACGGCATCGCGATCCACGCTGGCCAGCACATCGGCGGCCACATCCAGCAGGGGAGGGGCAAGGCCTCCGCGCTCCTTCAGGGCAACGCTCCAGGTCTTCATCGCCTGGTCATTCCCGCTCATGGCCGCCTGAGAAAGCTTGGGGCCGCAGAGTTCCGTGCGTTGGGCATCCTTGGCGGCGGCGCGATCAAGGGCCACGAACCCTTCGGCCTTCGGAAATTCGAGGTAGAACGTGGCAATATCGCTTTCGAAGGATCCGGGCACCGCCTCTTCCATGTCATCGGCAATGGTTTGCAGGCGCTCCTTGTCGGGCTTGCTGAGTGAACCGTTGTTCAAGCTCAGGGCGCTGTTGCGTTCGTTCTGGAAGTAGGCACCCCATGCGAGCGCATTGCCCGGGGCGGTGATGGTGGTGTTCAGCAGCAGGTTGCCGCTGTATCCCAGGCTGCGGCTGTCCCAGTTGCCTTGGTAGCTGTTGTTGAGCGCAGGGGCAGGGGCTTCCTGCTTCTTGTCTGCACTTTCGCCTTGGGCGCCGGCTTCCAGCAATGAGAGCGCCGATACAAGACAAAAGAGCGCGCGACGGAAGTTTCTGGTGGACATTTCAGTTTGTCGGTACACGCCTGGAGGGCGATGGTTCAAAACAGGGCCTGCAATGGTGGGCACCCCGCCTACTTTTGGCAAAGTAACCACCCACGCTAGTGGGAAATAGGCTGATGCTGAACGAGGAAACCAAGGAACGGCTGAGGGAACGATTGAACGCGGTGCACGAATGGCCGTCGGTGTATATGTTCAAGTTCATCTTCGAGCCCGACAAGTCGCGGCTGGACAGCATCAACGACCTGTTCCCCCCTGAAGTGGAGATGCTGCGCAAGTACAGTGCCGGTGGCAAGTACCTGAGCCTTACCGTGCGCGAGGTGATGATGAGCGCCGATGAAGTGGTGGACCGGTACAACAGGGCCTCGGAAATAGAAGGCGTGATCGTTCTGTGAGCATGAGTACGGATCTGGCTGTGCTGCGCGTCGTCCTGCTGATCACGCTATCGGCCATGGTGCTGTGGTTGCTATACCGGCGTTTCCGGTACAACACGCTGCAGAAACATGTGCCGGTGGTGCGGCATGCGGAGCTTACCGGACTCAACGTGGGCTACCATCCGAACCGTCTCCTGGTCTCGTTACAACTGCCGGGCGAACAGCAATTGGCGGCCGATGTCCTGAACGATCGTTGGGAACGCGTACATGGATGGCCGATGCGCTTGGTGGAAGTGGGCGCGCAACGGCTGGAACTTCCATTGGATGGATTGGCGGACGGCACCTACTATCTGCGTTTACTTTCCGAAGGCCAAAGCACCGAACGACAATTCATCCTGCGTTCCACATGAACCAGCGCGGCCTCCTGCTCGTGATGGCGCTGTGCGCGGTGTTGGGTGCATCTGCGCAACGCGAGGACAAGTTCCCGGTGGCGAGCGCGCAGCTGGACTTCGTGCTACCGACCGCGCTGAACAACACCCAGATGCGCAACCTCACGGAAGTGATCGGGCAGTTGGGCCTCACAGCACAATTCCCGTTGTTCAAGGGGCTGGGGATCGGTGCTGGTGCGCGTGCAACCTTCTTCGACTACGACGTGCGCAGCTTCGGGGGGACACCGCGCACCGGTGGCGTGCAGCGTTGGTCGTTCTTCGGCAAACTGCAATACGAAGCGCTCACCAGCGAGAAGACGTTCGTGGAACTTGCGGTGCGCGCGGGCCAGACGCGTTACGGCTTCAACACCGACAGTTGCCCGACCGTTCGCGAGAGCGGCTTGTACTTGAACCCAACGTTCGCCTTCTACGTGATGGCCACCAAGAACCTGGCGTTCGGCATCATGCTCGGCTACGAATCGGATAACGTCTACTTGAAACCCGAACAGTTCTGCCTGGAAGCGCTGCCCAACCACCGCGTTGGCGAGACCGAAGGGCCCATACAGTACTTCACGTTGGGCCTGAGCGTGTCTTCCCGGTTCCGGAAAGGGGAGGAGCCGATGGATTATTACATGGATCAGTGAGAGCAGCGAGTGACGAGTGCAGGGTACACCGGCACTCGCCACTCGCCACGTCTTTCTTCCTCAGGAGTTCACTTCGGCTGCTCCACGGTGCGCTCCCAGAGCTGCTTGCCATCGCTGTCGAAGACGCGGATCGTCATGCTGCGCGCTTCACGATGGCCGCTGAAGGTGAGCGTGGCGAAGTTGCGCTGACCGACACGCGTGCCCTCGACCCGCAACGTGTTCTCCTCCTTCGGATCGTAAGCCGTGCTGGTGAGGGGCGATACCGTAAGATCATGGATCACATTGCCATCGGGCAAATCCAGTTTGCTCAGTTCCGTGAAGTGGCGATCTCCGGTGAGGAAGAACACACCCTTGATGCCTTCCTGCTGGATACGATCGATGATCGTCTGGCGTTCGGCATAGTTGGCGTAGTTCTCGTACTGCTTCAAGGTGTTGAGGAACTGGCCACCCAAGGCAACAAGTTTGAAGGGCGCCTTGCTGAACTTCAATCCTTCGATGAGCCGGTCGATCTGCCGCTGGCCGAGGATCGTCGGGATACTGGTCTTCAGGTCGGAGCGGGTGCGGAAACTGCGATCGTCAAGAAGGAAGAGATCGACATCGCCATAGCTGAACTGGGTGCCGATGCCGCCGACACCGGGCTGGCCAGTTGTCGGGTTGGGCCAAAACAGGTTGAACAGCTCAAGCGAGGTCGCTGAATGAACGAAGCTGCCATCACCATCGTTGGGTCCGAAGTCGTGATCATCCCAGATGGCGTAATGGCTAGTGCTGGTGAGG